>JASHUR010000028.1 GCA_030039895.1 Acidobacteriaceae bacterium
AGCCCTTGAGCCGGACTTCAAGACCTACGCCCGGCAGATTGTCATCAACGCACAAGTATTGGCTGCTGCCCTTCAGGAGCAGGGTCTCCGCATCGTCTCCGGCGGAACCGACACCCATCTCATGCTCGTCGACGTCTTCGCCAAGGGCATCCTCGGCAGCGAAGCCGAAACCGCGCTGGGCACAGCCGGCATTACCGTCAACAAAAACGCCATCCCGTACGACGTGAACCCGCCGCTCAAGCCCAGCGGCATCCGCATCGGCACACCCGCGCTCACCACGCGCGGCATGAAGGAAGCGGAAATGCGAACCATCGCCAACTGGATCGTACAGGCACTGGAGCAACGCAACGACCCACAGGCCCTCGAAAAAATCCGCGTCCAGGTCCTCGACCTCGCCAACCAGTTCCCGCTCTACGGCTGGCTCCGCGAACACGCGACGGTTTAGTTTCATTCTCTGAGCGCCGTATTGGAAGACCGTATTTCTTTCCTTCTTCCGATACCGAGGTCTCCATGATCGAAAGCAGCATCGCCACTCCCGACTGGTCCCAACTGCCCGCACCCGAAGACGACGGCGCAACCCGCCATCTCCCCGGCATGCGCCTCCCATCCATCCCGTTGCTCGCAACCAACGGCGCACGCGTCGACCTGTCCTCTTTACCCGGACGCACCATCGTCTACGCCTATCCCCGCACCGGACGGCCCGGCGTCGACAACCCCGTGGGCTGGGACATGATACCCGGCGCGCGCGGCTGCACTCCGCAGTCCTGCTCGTTCCGCGACCACTACGAGACCCTCCGCCAACTCGGCGTCGATCATCTCTTCGGCCTCTCCACCCAGGACACCGCCTACCAGGCCGAAGCCGCCCAGCGCCTGCATCTCCCCTTCGCCATCCTGTCCGACGAGCACCTTCAATTCACCCGCGCACTCAACCTTCCCACCTTCACCACCGCCGGCATGACCCTCCTCAAGCGCTTCACCCTCGTCATCGACAACGGCGTCGTCACGCATGTCTTCTATCCCGTATTTCCGCCTGACCGCAGCGCCGCGGATGTCATCGCCTGGCTCTTGAAAACACGCAACGCCTGAAAACACAACCGGGGATGCCGCCTCTGAGGATCAAACCTCGAACGCAACATCCCCGTAATTCCTTATCGCACCGACCGCTTCTTAACCAACCCGCCTTGAACAGGCCACTTCTTAACTGTAGCTAGACAAACACCAGACACTGCGGCCGCGAGATCGGATAGCTCTTGCCCTTCGCGCCCAGCTCGCCCGTCCTCGGGTTTCGCGGAAACACCGCAATGTTTGACGACACCTGGTTCGCCGCCATAATGAAACGTTCCGTCGGATCCAGCGCAATAAACCGCGGAATGTCCCCGCCGCTCGGAATATCGTTCACCTCCGCCAGCGTGCCGTCCGTCTGGTTAATGCGGTAGCCGTACACGCGGTTGTATCCGCGATTCGCCGCATACGCCCAGCGCCCGTCGCGCGTCACAATCACGTCGCATCCGGTCGACACCGGCCCGTTATACCCCTTCGGCGTAAGAAAAATCTTCTGCACACGCTTGAACGTGGCCTCTGCCGCATTCCAGTGCAGCGTCGACAGGCTCGACTCCATCTCGCACACCAGGTACGCCCACCGCCCGTTCGGATGAAACTGCAGCGCCCGCGGCCCCGACCCCGGCGTCGACTCCCACTTTGCCGGCACATGCGCGCTCAGCTTCGCCGTCGCCGCATCCAGGTTGTAGATGTGGATGCAATCCAGCCCCAGGTCATTCACCAGCACATGCCGGTTGTCGGGTGAGGAAATCGCCCGGTGCGCATGCGGCCCCTCCTGCCGGTCCGGATTCACCCCATGCCCGTGATACTGCTCGTGCGACACCGCCTCCGTCAGCCCGCCGTCCGCCTTGATCCGGAACGACGACATGCTCCCGCTGTTGTAGTTCGCGCAAAACACATCGCGCCCCGCGTGATCGGTCGACACATAGCACGTCCCCGACCCCAGCGCCGCAACCTCATTGATCTTCTCAAGCTTCGTCCCATGAATCCGGAACGCCGTCACGCCGCCATTCTGCGGCCGCTCATTCGCCGCATACAGGTGCCGCTTGTTCGGAGCCAGGGTAATGAAGGTCGGCATGTCCACTTCCGCCGCCACTTCCCGCCCGCTCAACTCGCCCTTCACCGCGTCCCAACGATAGGTGTAAATGCCTTTGCTCGTCCCCGGAGTCGTCTGTGTCCCCACAAACAAAGTCCACTCCGAGCGACCCGTTGCCTGCTTCGCCCACGCCTGAGCCGCGAGAGGAGCAAACCCCAACCCTGCAACAAACTGCCGCCGATTCATAGTGTTCGCCATGCCCACCATCATCGCTGATCGAAGCCACAACGCGCCAGTTGCGCCCGCCTCATCTTGGCTCTGTCATAATCTCCGAAATCGTCCGCATCGGTAGAACAAGCCGCATCGACTCCGGCAGCCGGATGAACCCGTGCGCCTCGTAAAAGAGCACCGCGCGATCGCTAATCGCATCGACAACTACCATCGATGAGCCGACGACGGAGGCGTTCTCATAGGCTTTTCGCAACGCTTCGGCCAATAGGAGCGGGCCCAGCCCTCTACCCTGAAATGCCGTGCTTACTGCAAGCCGCCCGATCAGCGTTGCGCTCACCAGTGGATAGCGGGGAAGATGCCTGCGCGCTGCGTCGGGAATCGGGCCCGGCGCAAGCCCAAAAGCGCAAAGCGTAAAATATCCGGCAATCCTGCCAGGGCTGTCTTTGGGGACAAGAACAAAGACCGCGTTGGCCTTGCGCCGCATGTCCTGTGACGCCTGGGTCTTCAAATATGTGTCCAGGCTCGCCACGCCGCAGGTGAACTCCGCCCTGTCGTGGTGCTTTCCGAGAGGCTCCAGGCGGTAAAGTATCTTCTCCGTCATGATCTAGGAGGCAATCCGTTCCTTCGCCAGGCGGAACGCTCGCCGCAGACGGGCATTGGGCCTGTGAGGATGGATCAGCGCATCGAAGAAAACCTGCCGGTCCCGCTCGGAGAGCACAAGCGTCTCATGCCGTGAAATCGCGGCCCGCGTCGCCTCGGTCAGCGCGGTAAGGCAGAAATCCGTCAGGCTTCGGCGCTCCAGCGCTGCTGCCCGCTCCACAAGTTTCTTGGTCTGGGCATCCACACGAAAACCAAGGCGCGAACTGCGCGCGCGCCGCTTCTCCGTGGTCGCTAAGCTGGAAGTTCCCGCCATCATGCTCTCCTTATCAGTCATTTATGAACAGTGTACGTCCAATGGGAGAACACTTCAAGCGCGGGCGCCCATCCTTAGACGCTTGCGAAACAAGCGGAGAAGGATGAGAAAGACCGAATTGCTTATTAACAGCCTCCCACCTCGCGTCAGCGAGGGGGCACCGAAGCCTGTCAAGCCCTAAATCTTCTAACTCCAGCCCCATCAAAC
Source organism: Acidobacteriaceae bacterium (assembly GCA_030039895.1). Lineage (GTDB taxonomy): Bacteria > Acidobacteriota > Terriglobia > Terriglobales > Acidobacteriaceae > Silvibacterium. The sequence goes on from JASHUR010000028.1 coordinate 3,447, forward strand.
GTTTAAGAATGTATCTGGAATGGTCCGAACCTGCTATGCTGAAAGTAAGAGAGAAGAAAAAGGCGCAGCTACCCGCATGCGCCTTTCGCGTTTTCTTGTACCAGCGCTCCAGAGTTACGTTAAGTCGTTACGCTAGACGAGGATACACGTAACCATTTTGGATGCAGCGCCTTACAGCAGAAGTTTCCGTAAACCTTGCAGAATCACAAGCTTGGGTTTTCGCCATGGCGCAAGCCAAGGGCCAAACCGGAACATCACCTCGCTGCCAACGGGTCTGCCTGCGATACCAGCTCAGACACGCGCTTTTGCGCGGCGGGGCAGGGAAGCAGAATGCCTGGACGGCAAGTCCCCTATGAGTCGTCGTAGTCCTCCGTCAGCGACTTCAGGAACGCAACCAGCGCCTGCACATCGCTCTCGTCAATCGACATGTGCGAAAACTCCGGCGGCGGATTCCGCATCAGGCCCTCGTGCGCCAGTGTCGACATTTGAA
>JASHUR010000260.1 GCA_030039895.1 Acidobacteriaceae bacterium
GCGGCAGAAAATTGCCGGCGAGGGTTTGGAGGTGTCCGTTGCGCAGAAGCGGCCTGGGGGCGAAGGGCGTAAGCCAGGTCTGCGCGGCAGGCGACACCGTCTGCATGTTCATGCGCTGCGCAGCCCTTCCAGGACGCTGACTGCACGCAGCGCTCCGATAGGAGTCTCTTCGTGCTTGAAGTAGGCAAATGCATCACCCGCTGCTGCGCGTGTCTGGAGTTTGGAACGAACGGCTGCAAGGTCCTTGGCGGAATACTCGCTCTTGCGGAAGCGATAGCACCTAAAAGGCGCGGTGTGCTCCTCGGGGGTAATGAGGTCGTCGCTTTCGGCAATGCACAGGGCAGCGGAGTGTGCGCGGAGGGCCGCATATACATCCGCGCAGAACCATGACTCGTGACGGAACTCGAATGCGAACTTCAGATTCACGGCCCGAGCGTCGTCGAGGAATGCATCGAGGCGGTCGACATCTGCCTTTGCATTGGGTGGAAGCTGGAAGAGCACAAGCCCGATGCGATTGGCCGCGGCGACAGGCGCGATGGAGTCGGCAAACTGGCGCAACGCATCGTGGCAATTCCTGAGGCGAAGAATATGGGTGATGCGCTGAGGCGCCTTGAAGGAGAAATGGAAGCTCGCGCCAGTGGCTTCAAGCCAGGTTCTTACTGTGTTCGCAGAGGGAAGGCTACGGAAGGTATAGTTGACCTCGACGGAGTTCAGGCGGGAGGCGTAGTAGTTCAGCAGCTTCTTTGCGGGCAGGTCGGAGGGATAAAAGTCCGGCTTCCAGGTAGAGTAGGCCCATCCGGAACATCCGACATAGAACTGGCCATGCGGACGCGCGTTCTTTTTGGGGCCAGTCATGGGAATTTGAACAGGAAGGGCGCGGTTCTGATACTGATTCTGGGGCGGCTAGTGGGGATCGAACCCACGACATCCTGAGCCACAGTCAGGCGTTCTGCCGCTGAACTATAGCCGCCGTACCAAGCCTGATTATAGCATTGGCAGCAGAGCGTTTTTGCTTCGCTGCCGCGCGCACAAAGGCCCTGACAACGGCGCGCAGCAATGGATTTTATTGCATGGAGCCTGAGATTCTTTCGCCGCTCAACGAGCCTTTGCATGCGCGGGCGCGCGTGGGCGGCAAGCTTTTTTCCGACGAAAATCTGGACCTGCTGGCCCATGTACTCGACGACTGTTTCCGCATTCCGTGGACCTCCATCCGGTTTGGAATCGACGGTCTGATCGGGCTGGTTCCGTTTGCGGGAGACGTGCTGGCCGGGCTGGCGTCGTGCATCATCGTGATTGCGGCGTGGTTTCGCGGAGTGCCCTATATAACGCTGACGCGGATGGTCGTGAATCTCGGGCTGGATGTGCTCATCGGAGCAATTCCGGTTCTGGGCGATGCGTTTGATATCGCATGGAAGGCGAACCGGCGGAATTACAAGCTATTGTCGCGCGAGCTCCGGCAGCCTCACCGGCACACATGGAAGGATTACGTATTTCTCGCGTGCCTGGCACTGGTGCTGTTTGTGATTTTTACCATTCCGATCGTGGCGCTTATGTGGCTGGTGGCGTGGTTTGTGCATCACGCGTGAGCGGTCCTGACGCTGCGATACAATTTCATAGAGTCGGGGCGTAGCGCAGTCTGGTAGCGCATCTGCTTTGGGAGCAGAGGGTCGGGGGTTCGAATCCCTCCGCCCCGACCATTCTTCCAATCCTCTCTTAAAGCCCTCTGCTTTAAGCCCTTTGGGATGAGTGGGTAAGCACCCCTCCCAGACCTGAATATCAGGACATATGCCGCCCTGCTTTTGCGCCCAGAAGATGATGGCCTGTTCTCAGGGGTCTATGTATGATTGTTGTGCAGCCTCCATCTTATTCACGGAAATGTTCACGGTCACGCTGGACTGGCGTGCCGGTTCCGGCACGAATTGGCGAGAGATGCTCTTGGGCTGCATTCGGCTGGGAGGATCTGAGCGATGTCTTGGATCAGCGACTTAAAACGCGCGATGAAGAAATTCCCCGAGCTGGACTTGCCACGCGCCGAACGGCGGACTGCATCCAGGCTGGCGGCCAGATATGGGCCTGACTCCGCATCCGCGCCCGCACGCATCAAGGACATCAGCGACACAGGCCTCTACCTGGTTACTGAAAAGCGCCTCAGCACCGGCGAATTGATCACCCTCACACTCGAGGAGGAAGGCAAGCAGGAGAACAGCTCCGAGCTCCAAGTTTGCGTGCATGCGCGGGTCGCACGGCAGGGAGAGGATGGCATCGGGCTGTCGTTTGTCCTGCCTCCGGGACTGGATACCGACCTTTGGGGTGTGCTCGTACGGAACATCGTCGTTCTCAACGATCAACGTCAAATCGCGGAAATGTTCCGCACCCTCAGGACCGTCCTCTTCCTGTGCCGCATCTGTCAGTCCGGGGCTGAGGAGGCGATCCTTCTGCTGGGCGGGCAACTCGACTCGGACCGCACTGAATCCTTGGTCAAGATCGCGCTGTCCGCGGAAAGCATGCTCGCTTCGGAGCCTGACGCCGACCGCATGCGCGCTAATCCCAAGCTTGTGGCAAACATTCTGAAAGAGGGGTCCTGGTGCCGCGATGAAGTGGTCATGCCGCTATGGGCGGGGCTTCTCGCCTCATCCTGCTCCGCTGGCGCGCCCGACGACTCCAATCAGGTGCTTGTCAAGCTGCTCATCAACATGCTGCCTAACCACGCGAAGATCTTCATCGACGGTTGCGAGCGAGCCTTGAAGTCTGCACCCGGAGGTGAGAAGTCCCCCGACGCTTCCATCGTTCTCAGCACGAAGGAGATGATTATTCTCACCGGCGAGTACGACCTTACCAAGAATTCGCATGACGTTGCCCATCTGTTCTATCTGGGGCTGATTCAGAAGCAGTTCAACTTCACCTCCTACCGTGACATCGAGAGCTTCGATATCACCCCCACCAACCTGGGCCTTGAGCTCTTCAAGCACTGCCACGGCGATCGCGGAAAGATCGAGCCGCATCTTGTCGAAGCGGCCAACACCCATTTGCTCAACTTCGCCCCCCAACTTACGCGCCAGTTCAACATCACTGTAGACGAGATGACAGATAGGACGAAGCCTAACGATCCACCTTATTATCAAGTTGCGATTGCGCCTTCACAAGGTACAACGAGTGCGACGGCTACCAAACAGTACTCCTCAAAAGAAGAGTTCATTGCGGACCTGCAGCAGAGGCTTGGATACGCTGATGGGGCGATAGAGAGGTTCTTTGCCGACCCTGAGCGGCATCATAAGTTACTGAACCATCCCATGTGTGACGAGGACGCACAGTACTTTGGCTGGTACCCTGACTACGACAAACGCTGATTGAAGTTCGGCAGAGAAATTTCACGTTTGACGGGTGACCTACATCTGAGCGATGAGCCAGGATGAGCGTGTCCTAAGTCTTGCATTTGAAACCGGGACCCACCACCTCTTTTGTTTGACCGAGCTGGGGCCTACTCCAAACGGCACACCTTCGCCACTGCGTTCTCATAAGGGCAGGGAAAACTCGTCTTCGCATCCGCCTGAAGCAGCATCCAGGTTACGCCCAAGGGCTTGAGCTTCTCCGCGCGCTCCTGATCACTCATCTGGTTGATTCCAATCTGCGCATCGCGTTGCCTCGCCCACAGGCCCGCAATCGACGGCTTGACGACGGCTGCAACTGCCTGGTCTTTGTCGTCGGCCAGCAGACTCCGCTCGGTTGTCGCGCGAAAGGCCTGCATATCCACGCCGTTGCGAAACTCCAGGTCAGGCTCAGCCGCAAACACCGCATCGGCCGGAGTGTTGCTGCGTATCCACACATAAGCCTGCGCCCACGGGTTGCGCGGGCGCATTCCCGGCCATTCGATATGAGCTGAGTCTGGATATGCCGCTCGTTGCGCCGCATACATTCCGCTGGATGCAGCCGCAAGCAGCGCAAACAGCAGCCAGCGCGTCTTCCTCCCGTACCACAGTTGCCTGCCCAGCCATCCGCCCAACAGCAGCAGCCCCAGAAGGTAGATGATTTGAAAGCTGCGCAATATCTGCAGGCGCGCCACAAAATACGGTCCCGTGGAGTGAACAAATAGAAATGCGGCCAATATGCTGGACACTCCCAGCAGAATGCACGCCAGGCACAGGTTGCGAACCCGCCCGCCGGTCTGCGACCGGTACGCAGCCAACCCTAGCAGCGCCAGCGGAGCCGCGAGCCCAAAGTCTTCGTACCATTTCCATGCCAGCGGGAACAGGTAATCTCTTCCCCGGTAGTGCATCGCCTCAAAGTACGCATGCGAAACCGGCGCGTGCCGCGTCGCAAGCGCAATTACGCCGATCATCGCTACCCCGGCTGCCCCAAGCGCAATCGCTCCTCGCACATGGCCAGTATCAACCAGTGCATACAGCAGCGCCAGCGCAGCCGTGTAAAGCACCATCAGCGGATGCATGAGGCCCATCAGCAACAGCAGCGGCGCGGCGAGCTTCCATCGGTGATTCAGAAGGGCTGCTGCGACGAACAACGCAATCGGTGTTGAAAATGACCGCGACGTTACGTAGGGGTCCATCAGTGTCAGCGCCGTTCCCGCAGCGGGCAGTGTGAAACAGGCTGCGGCGAAGCCCACCACCGACCAGCGCTCGGCTATATGCGCAAATAAACGGCAGCCTACATACCAGCTCCCAAGCAGAAACAGATAAATCGACGCAAGGTGCGTCACCAGCAGTATCACTGGCAGCGAGAGATGCGTCACTCGGATCGCATCTGCCATGACGTGCGCAAAAATTGAGAGATGTGTGTTTGACAATACAAACGGCGCATCCGGCTTAAACAGTGACGGATTCAGCAGCTTCCTGATTCCCGCAACGTAAATGCTCGCGTCATCGGAAAACGGATGATACCCGTGAATCAACAGGACAGCGGGCGTAAGAGCAGCAAGGCGCAGGAGTGGAGTATCGGCGTGGGCTGTGCCGCGTACCGTCGCAACGGGCGATTCCAACAACGTTTGCGGCATAGTTTAGGGGAGGCTGCTCGTTTTCAGAAGTGCCACTGCAGCTTAGACGGAGCGAACAAGGACTTAGACGACACACGGCAAAGATTTTCCGGGCTCTCTTGCGCTGCACGAAGGAAAGGCGATCAGTTCGTGAACGTTTGTTCGCAGATTTGTGGGAACTTTGTCCGGCCCGCCTCTACACGTTCAGCTTCTTGAAGATCCGTTCCGGAATCAGCCGTATGATCAGCATGATCATCGCCCAGAACGCCGGCAGATACACCACATCGCGCCGCTTCTCAATCGCCTTCACAATCCCGCGCGCCACCTGCGATGGCTTCGCAAACAACGGCCCTTGCGCCAGGTGCGCCGTCATCGGAGTCGCCACGAATCCCGGCTTGATCGTCAGTACCTGTACGCCCGCGCGGTCCATCCGCGCCCGCACTCCGCTCAGAAACACGTTCAGCGCGCCCTTCGAAGCGCCGTACACGTAATTGCTCTTGCGCCCGCGGTCGCCCGCGACCGATGAAATCACCGCCAGTGCCCCCTGCTTTGTGACTTCAAAGTAGTTCGCCAGCCACGTAATCAAAGACACAGGAGAAAGGAAATTCGTGCGCAGCACCGCCTCCGCCGCAGCGTAGCTCGCCTCTGTCTCCTCCTGTTTGCCCAGTACGCCATGGGCCAGCAACGCCAGCTCAATCGTCCCCAGAGACTTCGCCGCCGCCTCCAGCATCGCCGGATGCCCCGCCGTGTCGTCCAGGTCGATCGCATGCGTGGCCACGCCAGTCGCGCCGCGCGTATGCAGATCCGCGGCCACCGCGTTCAGCTTCTCCTGGCTGCGCGCCACCAGGTAAAAGCGCGCGCCACGCTCGGCCAGCAGCCGCAGAGTGGCTTCGCCAATGGCCGATGTCGCGCCCAGCGCCAGTACTGCCTTCGGGAAAGGCCGTTTCTCCATCAGGCCGTCACCCGCTGCCAGAAGGCAGAGTCAAACGCCGGATCAATATACGCCGCAAACTTCTTCCACTGCGGATAAAAAGCCTGGAACTGCTCCGCCGTCATCGTCGCGTCCTTCGCCGGATACATGCGTCCACCATGCTCAAGCGTGATCGCGCCGAGCCGCTCCAGCAGATCAACGCTCACCTCCTGCCGGACCGGAAAATCCAGCGCCAGCGTGATCCCCGGTTTCGGGAACGACATCATCCCCGGCGACGGCACATTCCCGAACACCTTCAGCACAGCCAGAAACGAGGCCAGCCCCGATCCAGTAATCGCCTTCAGTATCTCGATCAGGCCCGACTGTCCTGCCTCCCACGGCACCACGCACTGGAACTGCAACAGCCCGTTCCGGCCATACATCCGGTTCCAGTGCAGCAGTTTGTCCAGTGGATAGAAGAACGGCTCATAATCCACCAGTCCGGTCCTGGTCTTGCCGCGCTGCTTGTTGTAGTACAGCGTGTTGAACAGCCCCACCGTCCGCCGGTTCAGCATGAACTCGGGCAGCTCAACGGGCAGCGTCAGCTTCGGCGCCCGGCTCTGCTTCAGCGGCCCCGGGGTTTTCGCATGTTCACCGGCCATAAAAATTCCACGCGCAAAGTTCCTCCCCGTCGCCACGCAATCAATCCAGCTTACGGTGTACTCCGTCTCAGCATGCGCGGCGGACAGTGCGACAAACTCCTCAATGCCGGAAAACTTGATCCCGACGTACTGGATCTTCCGCGAGACAATCGGGCGCAGTTTTACCTCCGCCCACGCAATCAAGCCAGTCAGGCCCATTCCGCCGATCGTCGCTGCATACCAGTCCGCATTCTGCGCGGGCGAGCAGATCAGCAGTTTCCCGTCCGACCGCACCAGTTCGAAGCGCGGCACATGCCGCCCGAAGGTTCCCGCTATATGGTGGTTTTTGCCGTGGATGTCATTTGCAATTGCTCCGCCCACAGTTACATATTTTGTCCCCGGGCTCACCGGCAGAAAAAATCCCCGCGGTACTGCAAAGTCCAGGATCTCTCCCAGCGTCGTCCCGGCCTCGCAGCACAATATGCCCGTCGCCGGATCAAAATCCAGCAGCCGGTCCATTCCGCCCACAAGTTCCGGACCCCGCGTCCGCAGCAGTGTTCCGTGTCCCAGCAGGCAAACGTCGCCATAGCTGCGCCCTGC
>JASHUR010000261.1 GCA_030039895.1 Acidobacteriaceae bacterium
TCCGACCGCCACAACAGCGGCTTCGCTCTCCGTTTTCCCCGCATTGTCAGGGTTCGCGACGACAAGCCCGTGAGCGAAATCGACACACTCGCCCGAGTTGAAGAGGTCTACAACTCCCAACCCGAAAAACCCCAGGACGAGACAACCAAATAGTTGCTGTCCATAGAGCCAATCACTATTGCCTATTGCCTATTGCCTATTGCCTATTGCCTATTGGCTATTGGCTATTGGCTACTGCCTACTGGCTACTGCCTATTGGCTACTGGCTGCCTTGCCTCAATGCCGATGCGCGTGCGCATCGATTGCTTCCACCGGCATCACGCACCCGTGCGCCACCGGACACTCCACATGCTCAAACTGAATCGTCGTATGGTGAATGTGAAAGTTCTTGAGCAGCACGTCATTGATCTCCTCCAGAATGCGCGCACTCTCTGAAGGTGGAATGTCCGCAATCGTCACATGACTGGCCAGCGCATGCGTCTGCGAACCCAGGCTCCACACATGCAGGTCGTGAACGTCCTCCACGCCCGCAACCGCCTCCAGCTTCACGCGAACATCATCCAGTGAAATCCCCCGCGGCGTACCTTCCAGCAGAATATTCAGCGTCTCCCGCACAATCGAAATTGACGACCACAGGATCAGCGCCGCAATCCCCAGCGACAGCACCGGATCAATCCACGTCCGTCCCGTAAACAGAATCACCGCCCCGCCCACAATCACCGCCGCCGTCGACAGCGTGTCGCCCAGCATGTGAACAAACGCACTGCGCATGTTCACATCGTGATTCACCCGCCACAGCAGCGCGGCAATTGCGCCATTCATCACTACTCCGGCCGCTGCCACAATCATCATCATCCGCGCCTGCGGCTCTACCGGAGTCATAAACCGGTGGCCGGCCTCGACCACGATCCATACACTGATCGCCACCAGTGTCAGCGCATTCAAGAATGCGGCAAGCACCCCGGCCCGCTGGTATCCGAATGTCTTTTTGTCGGTCGCCGGACGTCCTTGGAAGTGCACCGCGACAAACGAAAGCAGCAGCGCCAGAGCATCCGATGCGTTGTGTCCAGCCTCTGATACAAGCGCCAGCGAGTGCGCCTTCAACCCGGCAATCAGCGTCACCAGCACATACGCCAGCGTCACTCCAAGGGACACTCGCAAAACGCGCTGCATCTTCGCCGTCGCAGGTGCATGCACATGCATATCTTTAGTTTACGCGTGATGCGTCTGGGTGTCGTACCCTGCAGCCTTCAATTCTTAGCCTCAGCCGTGCAGCTGCGGCGTGGCTCGCGCCTTGCGCACCGCCAGATGAGTCGGATGTATCGGAACCGAATTGGCCGTATCGCGCAGCCCGCTCCAGGTCTCTGCCACCACAATGCTGTTCGACGGGCACCTGGGCTCATACCGCACCGAACACGGAAACGACAGCCGTGTCTCGTGGATATTCACGTAGTCCTTCAAATGCGTTACGTCCTGCGAACACTCGTAGGTAACGCCGGCAATCTCATACTTATATAGGATCAGCCGCAGCCCGCTCTTGCCGCTACCGTCGTCTTCCAGCTCCGACGTATCGAGGATCGTCCCATCCATGATCCGTCCCGTCTTCACCAGTTGCTCGCGACGCATCCGCTCCAGTTCTTCCTCGGTTGGCCGCTTCCGTGTAACAGCCCATACAATTACGCCACCAACACACAATCCTGCCGCCGTGATTGCGCAGATTACCTCTGGGTCGCGAAGTGAGAAGCCGTTCATGGTCAATTGGTTCCGGCCCGGTTGATTTAGACCCCTTTTTCGACCTTCCTTGGGTCTATAGATGCAGAATACGCCATCCCGGTGCTGGCTGAGGGCAGGATTTCAACACCTCTGAAATCCTCCAGAATTCTCCCACAACCGCTCCCTCTGGGCGTATGCTGTTGGGCATTCCGAGCCACATCTCTTGTTCACCCCGGAAAGACCCTATCTGTAACAGGAGAAAACCCATGCTATGCCCATCGTGCCACCATGAAGCCTCCGGTACTTTCTGCAATTTCTGCGGAGCCTCGCTCGCCGCAGCCCCCGCTGGCGCTGGCACCTCCGCTCCCACCATCCCCGCAACCACAAATGCCGGTGGCCTCTCAGAAAACGCCGCTGCAGCCATTTCTTACCTCACCATCATTCCCTCCATCCTGTTTCTCGTTCTCGACCCCTACCGGAGGATGCCGTTGGTGCGGTTTCACTCCGTCCAGAACCTTCTGCTGGCCGCGGCCTGGATCATCGCCTGGATCGCTCTTGCTATCGTTGAAGTCGTATTGCACTTCATCCCCTTCATCTCAATACTCTTCATGCTTCTCAACCTCGCCATTGCCGTTGGCTTCTTCATCGCATGGCTCATCGCCATCATCAAAGCCAGCCAGGGCGCGTGGTTCAAACTGCCCTTCATCGGCGATATGGCCGCCAAAATGGCCAACAGCCAGTAAAACCGCCGGCATCCGCAAACCCATGCCTCAGGCTTCGGTACGTTATACTGAAGCTTGAGCATGCCTAATCGAAAGTCTTCGTCCGCCGTGCTTTTGCGCGGCTCTTCTGTTTCAGCCCCCATCGCGGCCGACAAGTCCCCCCGTATCCGCTCCACCACCGTCATCTGCGTCCGCCGCAACAACAGCGTCGTCATGGCCGCCGACGGTCAGGTCACGCTCGGCGAGTCGGTCATCAAGCACTCCGCGCGCAAAATCCGCCGCCTCTATCAGGACAAGATCCTCGCCGGCTTTGCCGGCTCCACCGCCGACGCCTTCTCGCTCTTCAGCCGCTTTGAGGGCAAGCTCGAGCAGTACGCCGGCAACCTCGGCCGCTCCGCTGTCGAGCTCGCCAAGGACTGGCGCACCGACAAGATGCTCCGCTCGCTCGAGGCCCTCCTCATCGTCTCCGACCCGCAGCAGACCTTCCTGCTCTCCGGCTCCGGCGACGTCATCGAACCCGATGAGGGCATCGCCGCCATCGGCAGCGGAGGCTCCTACGCGCTCGCCGCCGCCCGCGCTCTGTTGCAGAACACTGATCTCTCTGCCCGCGACATCGCCGAGAAGTCCCTGCGCATCGCCGGACAGATCTGCATCTACACCAACGACCAGATCACCATCGAAGAGCTGCACGCTTAGCATGCCGCCCAGGAGGGCAGGCGCCGAACATGGCCATCTACTTACCCGGAACCGCTGAAGATCAGGAGCTCGCGCTCGACGAGCTCACCCCGCGCGAAATCGTCGCCGAACTCGACAAGTACGTCGTCGGCCAGAACGCCGCCAAGCGCGCCGTCGCCATCGCCCTGCGCAACCGCATGCGCCGCCAGAAGCTCACGCCCGATATCGCCGATGAGATCATGCCCAAAAACATCATCATGATCGGCCCCACCGGCGTCGGCAAGACTGAAATCGCGCGCCGCCTCGCCCGGCTCACCAACTCGCCCTTCCTCAAGGTTGAGGCCTCCAAGTTTACTGAGGTCGGCTACGTTGGCCGCGACGTCGAATCCATCGTCCGCGACCTCGTCGAGATCGCCATCGACATGGTCCGCGAGGAAAAGCTCGAAGAAGTCGAGGACAAGGCCGAGCTGAACGCCGAAGACCGCCTGCTCGACCTGCTTCTCCCGCCCACGCCCGCGCCTGCCCCGGCTCCCGCGTCAACTCCCGACCCCAAGCTCATCGAAGGCAACCCGTCCGCCGGCGACTCCCAACAGCGCACCCGCGAGAAACTCCGCCAGCAGTTTCGCGAGGGCAAGCTCGACGACCGCATCGTCGAAATCGACGTCCGCGAGCGCGGCACTCCGTCTTTTGAAGTCATCACCAACCAGGGCGTCGAAGAAATGGACATCAACCTCAAGGACGTTCTGCCCAACATCTTTGGCCAGCGCACCAAAAAGCGCAAAATGAAGGTCGCCGAGGCCTTCGACTACCTCGTCCAGGAAGAGGAAGGCCGCCTCATTGACATGGATCAGGTCACGCGCATCGCCGTCGAGCGCGTCGAAACCTCCGGCATCGTCTTCCTCGACGAAATCGACAAGATCGCCGGACGCGAAGGCGGCCACGGCCCCGACGTCTCCCGCGAGGGCGTCCAGCGCGACATCCTCCCCATCGTCGAAGGCACCACCGTCAACACCCGCTACGGAATGGTCCGCACCGACTACATTCTCTTCA
>JASHUR010000262.1 GCA_030039895.1 Acidobacteriaceae bacterium
CGACGCCGTCCGACTTCATCTCAACATAGCCATCGCGGCGGAGCCGGCGCAAGGCCATGGAGACAGCGGGCGGGGAGACTCCGAGCCAGTGCGCAAGCGTGGCAGAGATGACGGTTTGCCCCTCGCTCTCGGCCTCAAGCACAGCCTTGAGATAGTCCTCTTTTGAAACGCTTATGGTATCCTTCACGACTTATTCAGCATCGCCTGTGGTCGAGGCGTTGTAAAGAGCGTCAGGCACCTAAAGAGCAAACCGCATTAGTGGAAGCGGGTTTGCCGGTGAAGCAGCCAGCAACAACCGAGGAGGAGAACCAGCAGAATTGCCGTGAGGACAACTGCGCTGGGAAGCTGCACGGCGATGGGCGGGCGCTGGACGCCGATGGCCAGCCATACGAAGACGCCGACGGCGAGAGCCAGAATGAGGAAGTCCCACCAGGGCCGGGCTTGGGACGCGGCTGAACCGGATTCGGGTCCATGGTAGGCGCTTACTGTGTCGGCGAGATCCAGCTTATAGCGGTCGCACTCGCGAATAATGGCGCTCATGCAGGAGTCGCGCTCTTTGATGGAGGCGGAAGCCGAGGTGATGGCCAGCGCGCCGACAATCATGATGGCGGAAGCACCGAAGACGAGTACGCGCAGCGAGAGTGAGGTGTGGGCAAATTCTCCGAAGACGAGCGCGCCCCAGGCCAGTCCCCACAGCTGATTGGTATTTGACAGCGGGATGGCCCGCCCGATGCCGATGTATTTGGTAGCGTATTGCTGGAAAAGATCGCCGATGACCCAGCAAAATCCGCCGAGAAAGAGCCAGAGCATGGACGGCCGGAGAGTTCTCAGTTCCGCAGCGAGGGGCGTGACGCCGCCTTGCAGGGTAAAGGCAAGAAGCCCCATGGTCCCCAGCTCGCCAAAGGTGAAGATGGTGACAAAGGAGAGCGGGTTCATTCCAGAGAGATAAGCCTTGCGATAGGGGACATACATGGTCCCCCACATAAGGCCAGCACCAAGCGCCGCGATGACGCCGGAGACTGCGCGGGCAGAAGAAACTGTGCCGGAATGAACAGAGGCTGCAGAAAGCATGACCGCGCTGGCAACGATGGCGATGGCTCCGCCGACAACCTTGGCCCAGCTTTTCGCGCTGGCGCCCTTGAGCTCATGAAAGAAGAACCATCCCCAGAACAGCCCCACGAGGCAGTTGGTGTTCCAGAGCGGGAAGGCGATGGAAAGGCCGACGTCGCGGATGGCGAAGACGGTGAGTGTATTGGCAACGGCCCAAAGCGAGCCGGCCAATACGGCCCACACCATGAGATGGGGTTTCTTGCGCAGGTCGCGGAATACATAATTGGTTCCTTTAAAGGCGATGGGCAGGGTCCAGCGGGCGACGAAAACGCCGAAGACCATGCAGAGCGAAATGGCGAAGGGCGAAAAGCCGGCCGCGACCAGCTTGGTTGGAGCTTCCGCGCCGCCGAGCCATGCGCCCGCAGTCAGCGCGCAGGCAATCCCAAGTCCGTGGAAGGAGCGCAGCGTGCCGGTGGGCCGGCTGGAGGGTGCGAGTGTCGGCATGAGAGCGGATTACCAATCAATCTCAGACGGAAAGAACTCGGCGATCAGGTCCTCATAGAAGGGCTTCAACTCTTTGATGCTCGGCTTTTCGGCACCCTTTGAATACAGATCATACGGGTTGAACTTGTGCACCCACTTGAACATTTCTTCATCATGCGGCGACATGAGATGCCGATAGGCGCCGTGACGGTGGGCGGAATAGAACGAGTGGTAGCGCAGCATGTAATGTGCAGGCTCAGGCAGGTAGTCGCGCGCAACACGATAGATGTACTCATCGTGCCCCCAGGAGAGGTGCACCTTGTCCAGCCCGCAATTCGGTTCGTAGATGCCGCAGAGGGTCTGGTATTCGGGAACATGGACGTCAGGGTTGAGCACGAAGTACTGGTGGAAGACGACCTGGTCGGAGTAGCCGCATCCTACGGGGAATGTATCGCCGACGACGGCCCATTGGGGCTCTCCATAAAGGCAGAGGACTTTGCCGAGATCATGGATGAAGCCGGCAAGAATGAACCAGCGAGGCTGGCCGTCTTTGCGAATGGCCTCCGCGGTCTGGAGCAGATGCTCGATTTGAGAGAGATCAGTGTCGGGGTCGCTGTCGTCAACCAGGGTGTTGAGATAGTCGGCTGCGGCCCAGATGCTCTTCTTTCCGCGCTTAAGCCCGCAGAACTCTTTTTCCTTCTGAAGAGTAAAGGCCAGGGTCTGGTTGGCATGGTTCAGGCGGTAGAACTCGGCAACAGAGGGATTTACGTTCTCGTCGTAGTTGCGAAACTCAGAAGGGTCCTTCCCTTCGCGATATCTGCCGGCGATGAAGTCGTCCCACTGATCGATGTGCTTCAGGGGCTCCTGCGGCTGTTTGTGTGGCGTTGTCATTGCAAATCTCCCCCGTGCATCGATATTCAGCATACGGTACCGCTAACGTTTAGCATTTTGCAGGCCAGTTCGGCAAGCAAATTTGAAGACTTTTCATCAGACTCAAATCTTTTCTTCCCGGTTTTGCGATCTTTGCGAGGATACGTTAGAGTGCTCGAGGAGTTCATGCTCGATTCGAAATGATTCGCGGCCAGACCGCGCGCATCCGCTGCGATGGGAGATATTGTGCTGAAAGCCATCCTCACAGACAGCCACTTCTGGATCCCTCTGATTGTCCTGCTCGGGGGGATCGTGCTGCTCATCCTGCTGCATTGAGGCAGGCTGCAGAAGCGGAGAATTTTAACGCTTGGCTCGGGCACGTGGTTTATCCGTTGAACAGGCTTGAACGGACTGTGCGGCTGTGCCCGCGGACGAAGCACGGACGACCAGTCTTGGCTCAACTCGTATGTGTTTGGGAACTGCAATCCGCTTGCCGATAAGGTCAAGAGCGAGCTTTCCGGCCTGCTCACCGAGCTGACCGGTGGACTGGTCAATGGACGAAAGTGGAACGCGCAGGTAGTCCGAATAGCGGATGTTTCCGCAGCCGACAAAGGCGATGTCGCCTGGAATCGAGAGCCCGGCCTCAAGCGTTGCGTACATGGCGCCGATGGCGGTGAGATCGTTGTAGCAAAAAACGGCATCTGGCCGAGGCTTTTTTTGAAGCAGCTTGCGCATCACCTGGCAGCCGACATCCTCGCCAAGCTCTTCCACCCTTGAATTGGAGAGGATGTACGGCTCGCGAATGGCGACGCCTGCTTCCCGGAGAGCATCTCTGTATCCTCGCTGGCGGTCTACTCCAGGCGCAAGGTCAGGGCCGGCGATGTGCGCGATTCTGCGCTTGCCCGTGCTGATAAGGTGCCGGGTGGCCGCGAGGCCGGCAGCGTAGTCATCCGTGCCGACGAAGTGGGCGCGAAGATAAGGGAAATTGCGATCAATCAGAATGAAGGGCGTGCGCTGATCGTCGATGCCGTAAAACCCTTGCAGGGTAGGCTGGCAGGACGCGACGAGCAAGGCATCGACCCCTCTCGCCAGAACGTTGCGTATCTCCTGTTTCTCGATCTCAGGGTCCTCCTCTGACGAAGCAAGGATGAGACCATAGCTATGGCTGCGCAGAACTCCGTTGAGCGATTTGGCGAATTCTGCGAAGAAAGGATGCAAGAGATCAGGAACGACGAGACCGACGGTGTAGCTTTTGCCGCTGGCGAGGCCGCGCGCCAGCATGTTGGGGCGGTAATTCAACTCTGCCATGCGTTTGAGGACTCGCTGTCGTGTCTCCTCGCTGATATCCTCCATGCCGCGCAGGGCCTTGGAGACGGTAATCAGCGACACCCCCAAATCACGCGCGATGTCTTTAAGCCGAACGGCCATAGGCAGCTAAGACTGAACTCTCTTTCCAGCGCTGAGCGATGACTGCGGGGGCAAGTAGCACCAGTATACCCGGATAAGATGCGGGCACTTTTCGGAATTGGATAGCGCTTTTTTGCAGCGAGCGGAGCCGCGGCCCTCTCGGCCCCGCGACCTTTTTGTTCCTCGTCGTGTTCCACGGGGATTTCAAGATTGCTTTAGCGCTACTGTGATTGCATTTAACGAAGCATCTTGCCAATTTTTACGCAAAATTCACGGAATATGCGTCCTGAGGTTCATATTTTGCTTGCATACTTCGTTAGCGCTAACGTAGTCTCATTCGCGTCCTGAAAAACGACTATGAAAGCGGGAGCGAACCTTCAGGACCAGTGAGACAAACTGCTCCCTTGCAGATGCAGAACTTTGTGGAGGTTGTTCATGATTCAGATGCAACGCGGTGTAAAAGCCGTCCTGGCTTTTCTTGTGCTGATCGCAGTCTTCTCTCCAACCGCTCTGTTCGCCCAGCTCGATACGGGCGGAATCACAGGAACAGTAACCGACCCAACCGGCGCAGTGGTTCCGGGCGCCATGATCACACTGACGAACACCGGGACCAACGTATCGCAAAAGATGCAAACAACCTCGACCGGTACCTACAGTTTTACCGGGGTACGGCCGGGAACCTACACTCTGCAAGCCGATGCGCAGGGTTTTCAAACATTTATCGATGACGGGCTTTTGATCCATGTGCAGCGGACATTGACGGTTGACGTGCACCTGGTGGCAGGCGCTGTGACGCAGCATGTGACCGTAACTGCCGCGGCCCCCCTGCTTCAGGCAGAGAGCGCAGCCGTGGGCCAGACGATCACATCCGAAGCCGTAAATAATCTGCCGTTGCAGACCCGCGACTGGGCCTCACTGGCGCAGCTCTCAGCCGGTGTCAATACAGCTCCGGTCGGCAATCCCAGCAGCGATTCAGGATCTTCCACCAGCGCGTATTTTTCAGTCGATGGCGTCAACCTGTGGCAGAACGATTTTCGCCTGAACGGCATTAACGACAACATCGAGGTGTATGGCGGATCGTCGGTGGGAAGCAATGCGGCAATTACTCCTCCACCGGACGCTATTCAGGAATTCAAGCTGCAGAGCGGCGACTTTAATGCCGAGTTCGGACACTCGACCGGAGCCGTAATCAATGCGGCCATCAAATCCGGCACCAACCAGTTTCACGGAGATGTGTGGGAATATTTCCGGAATGACGCCCTGAACGCCAACCTCTGGTTCAACGACCACAATGATCTTCCGAAGCCGGAGTATAGGCAGAACCTGTTCGGAGCCACGCTGGGCGGCCCCATCATCAAGGACAAAACCTTCTTCTTTGGGGATTACCAGGGCGGGCGCTATGTGACCCCCTCACCTGCCACCAGCACCGTGCCGACAAACGGCATGATCAACAGCGGCTTTACGAACCTGCAGGACCTGATTACGGGCAACACGGGAACGGGAACGGATGCGTTGGGACGAGTGTTCCCGCACGGCACGATTTTTGACCCGGCGACCACGCGCCAGATCCCCGCCGACGGCGT
>JASHUR010000263.1 GCA_030039895.1 Acidobacteriaceae bacterium
AAAACTGAAATTTCAGCTTGCTTTTCGGCTCCTTGTTGATCCTGCGACGATCGGCAGGTTCGTGTTGAATTCGGGTTTTTACCAGATGTCGCATTACCCTGACTACCGGAGGGCCTGAAAGGCTTCGGCCAGCGTTGGGCGCGACCTTCGCAGGTGGGTATGCAAACGTGCTCATCGGTGACACCATGTTTCCCGCCCTCTTGCATCAGGACCCGCGATATTTTTATCAGGGAACCGGCTCAACCCGATCGCGGTTGATGCATGCGCTGTCGAACGCGTTCATCACCAGAGGGGACAATGGGCGCAACGAAATCAATTACTCAGACATTCTCGGCTCTCTTGCCTCCGGGGCCGTGGCAAATGCCTACTATCCATCTCAGGACCGTGGTGTGGGTCTGGTGGTAAAGAGTGCTCTCATAGGAACTGCGGGACGCATGATCAATGGTGTTGTCCAGGAATTTGTATTGCGAAAGCTTACAAAAGCTCGCGGGGTGCAGAGCTTTACATCGTCAACAGATCATTAGCCGGCATGAGCACCTTCACAGCTGTTGCGATTGGCGAAGGAACTGGCGCTTTCGAGTCCCAGGAGGAACGCGTTTCAATCTCAATCGTTGGGTGAGGAGTGCGGAAAGGGATTGTGGATTGTCACTATCGGTCCCATACGAAGCTAAGGTTTTTGCTTTGTATGGCGGGGACGACGGGGCTCGAACCCGCGACCTCTGCCGTGACAGGGCAGCGTTCTAACCAACTGAACTACGTCCCCGAGTGGATTGTCCGGCTTCGTAATCACTGCCGAACCAAGGTTAGTTTATCAGAGGAAGAGGCCTCTTAGCGTGCATCGAGGCGAGGAAATCTGCACCGTTAGTTCTTTCCTTGCAGTTTATTGTGAAGTGTTCGTCAGGAGCGATGCTATATCTGCTTCAGAGCGGTCTGGCATCAACGGTTCGGCGGTGGCTGCTCAATCTCTGAGGGCGGTTGCGGCGCGGACGGAATGAACTCCGAAGACGGTTGCGGGGCTTCGGGAACAAACACCCATCCCGGCCTAGTGACTTCGCTTTGAGATGTCTGCGCAGCGGCGCTCGCAGGAGCAGCGTACTTCGGAGTGGGTGCGGTTGAAACGCTCACTGCGGTCGACGCGCTCGCCGTGGCGAGCGGTGCGGATGGATGCGACTCGGGCAAAGGCTGAACTGGCATGCTGGCCTGGGCTGGTTCACTTGCGGGTGCAGCTCCGGCCGATTCGGGCGCCTGAGCAGCTATTTCCGGCTGCGGGGCAGTTGGCTTCATCGGATACACAGGATAGACCTGAGTTCCGGCATCGGTGACTCTGCCCGAGCGATTGAAGGAGACGCTCCAGACCCGGAACGTACCTGTGCTTTCGCGGTCGGCAAAGGTGATCAGCGAGAACTTGTGCTTGGGATCAATATGAATCGTTGCCGTGGGCGCCTCCGCGACTCCCGCCTCAATACTGCCCCCCCTGGGAATTTTGATGTCCGCTCCGGTCATCTCCGCGTAGCAGGCACCCAGCTCAAGCCAATTACCTCTGGAAGCAAGGTCCTGTGAAGCGATGCTCTGCGGGACGAGGCTGTTGAAGAGAGCATAATTCCGAGGGTTGCGCGGCGCGGGAACAAACGGCGTGGCATTGCGATAGAGCACAGGCACGATTCGGACACGGCCCGATCCACGAGGCACGAGGGCGGTGAACAGCGACTCGGTCCCGTCAGGGAACCGCTCGCTATAGTGCAGGAGAATGGTATTCGGTAGAGGTGTGCAGATCGTCTGGCGGTAGATCCAGTCTCCCACAGCAAGGTTGTAGCCATAGATTCTGGCAGCCTCATTGATCTCACTGCCGCGAGACTGGACAACGGCACGGTCGGCAGTGCTCATGCCCTGCGGATCGAGATGCCGGAACCCGCTGTTCTGTTGTGCTGCGGCGGGCCAACTCACAAAGGGCACAAATGCCAGCGCGAGGAAGGCACATACTGCTGCGTGCAAGTGGGTGACCCGATGCGGGCGGAGGATGGACATTGCAATTCTCACTCTATCACTGCGCGACATGAAAGAAGATGGGCAGCCGGTTTGGCTGCCCATTGTGCAGATTGATTCTGATAACCGGCTACCTGACACCGGTGTGGCGGCGGCGGCGCACCGGCTTTGGAGGCGCAGGCGGAGCTCCGTCCTTCATGATGATCATAAAGGGTTTTTGTGTGTAGGAATCGAATGTGGCGATGTAGGTCACGTTGGTTCCGGGCGCGGGAACAGTCTTGAGCGGCGGCTTCATGTTGATGGTGAAATCGGCCTTCTGAGACTGCTTCGCATCGTCAGAAACGGCGAGTTGTACAGTGTCCGCTGTAGCCGAGACAACAGTCCCCGGAACTTCCGCAGTGACACCGTTCAGCACCGCCCAAACTGCCTGGGCGTCAGCCGGAGCTCCGTTGGCAAGGATGAACTCCTTGTCAGAGAGAGCAAGCGTCTTAAGGTCGGGCGTGCTGGCAACTGCATTGTGAGCAAGCTCCTGAGGCGATGGCGGCGGTGGCGCGGGAGTCGGTTTGTAGTCAGCGGGCGGAAAGACGTTGGCCTGCGCCAATTGCTGAATCTGGGTAAAGCCATCCATGCTACCGTGGTACTTCTGGTACCAATATTCGGCGGCCTTCTCGGCGGTACTTTTGTAAGGCTCAGGCAAATACTGTGCGGCACGTGCCAGGAACCAGATTCCGTTCACAAGATCGCGGGGGTCTTCCTGCACATAAGCGGTGCCGAGGTAGTAGGTGTCAGCAAGGGTGGGCTGCTTAATCGTCTGTGCCGGCGGAACTGCCTTGAGCTCGGCTGTGATCTGGGTGATCTCGTCCTTATAGTCCTTCTTGGCGAGGTCGTCAGCAGCGATGGCGTTGTAGAAGATCGGAGTTGCCACTGCCTTGAGCTTGTCAAATTCGTCCTGGCTCATGCCTTCCGGCTTGGTGGCCTTCAGGCCGTTCTGTGCGAGGGCTGCAGCATCATCGAGCTTGGTGACATCACCATTGGCCTGGGCCTTCTCAACATAGACCACAAAGGTGAGCGCACGAAGGTTGCCGGGATCGACCTGCAGGAGCCGCTTGGCCGCGTCAATGGTCTTGGCGGTGTCGCCAGTGGCCTGGTAAGCACCAACCAGCTGCTCGAGCATCTCCTTCTTGACCACACTGTTGGGATACTGCTGGAGGAAGCTCTCGATTGCAGCGGCCTTTGCAGCCGGCGTGGATTGGCTGATGGCGTTGGTGTAAGCGTTGTACTCGGCTGGATCTTTGATTGTGATCTGGTCCGACTGCGAGTTCTGTGGCGCGGCAAATGCCCGTGGGGCCGCAGTGGTGACCATGGAGGCAAAAACCAGCATGGAAGCAATGACTACCTTCTTCATTCAACGCTCCTAAGGAAGACCTTAAAATTGATTCTCATAAAGTGTGAACCTGGCAGGCAACACACGGTCGTGATCGAATCGATGGAAGCCTCGAATGAAAACGGTAGAGGATCAGCGAATGATACGACAATGGCAGGATTATAGAAACCATCGACGGGCTGTGACAAGCACCCTTTAGGACTGCGTGCAAAAATATTTTGGCGGACATCTCAACTCCGCTTGTCTATATAGACGCTGGAGACGTTGGAAGCGAGAGTGATGGAAGGCATATCGGGACAAGTGGCGATCATTACGGGCGCGGCTCGCGGAATAGGAGCAGCCATTGGCAAGCGGCTTGCAGCAATGGGTGCGACAGTGGTGTTAACGGCCCGGGATGAGGCGAGACTCATGCAATTAACCGCGGAAATCGAGGCTGCGGGCGGACGGGCGGAATATGAAGCCTTTGATCTTTTGGATGAGGCAGCCGTTGAACGATTCGCAGCCGGCATTCAGCAGCGGCATGGACGATGTTACATTCTGGTGAACAACGCCGGCGTGGGCAGGATGGGCAAACCGCTGTGGGAGACGGCACCGGCGGACTGGGATGCGGTGATGGATACGAACCTGCGCGGGGCGTATCTGATGATCCGAGCTTTTGCGCCGATGATGATTGCCGCCAAAGCTGGGCACATTATCAATATCTCGTCGCTGGCCGGTCATAACCCGCTCAAGAACGGGGCGGCGTACTCGGCCTCCAAGTGGGGGCTGAACGGGTTGACCTATTCCGTGGCGGAAGAACTGCGGGACTACGGAATCAGGGCGTCCGTGATTGCTCCGGGGTCGGTGAATACCGGGTTCGGCGGCGGCAGCAGCGGCAAGAATCCGAGCCGAAAAATTCAGCCGGAAGACGTGGCCAACGTGGTGGCAATGCTGGTGACACAGGCTCCGCAGTCATTTGTGAGCGAGGTGCTACTGCGGCCGACCTTCAAACCCTAAAAATCTCAACTCATATAAAGATAAGGGCTTGCGGGCAGCACCAAGCCTTCCGGGAGCTCTTCTGCTGTCTCAATTGTGAGCCAAGGGCTGAGCGTGTAGAAGCCTGATCAGTGTCGCTTTGACCGGTAAGTAAAGGTCTACGGCAAGGTCATAAATTTTGTAATTAATACAAAATGAACGGGTTATCTGACTCTCGGCGGTCGCACTGACGCTGGTTCTGGGGGATGGCCGACGGCAGACCCATCCCGGCACAGCTCGGCCCAGCCCTCCGCCTAGTCGGTATAAGCCTATATTTTTGTATGAAGTACGAGCGAAGTGCGGGATG
>JASHUR010000264.1 GCA_030039895.1 Acidobacteriaceae bacterium
TCAACTTCAAGAATCTGCTAAATACGATGATACGCTTGGCACAGGGGGATGCTTCATCCTTCTCTAATCTTAGCAACTTAGAATCAATGTCGCGCACCATTGACCAATGACGGGCCTTCGATGCCGCGTCGTTACCAGGTCCGCATCGAGCCTTATCTTAATTGAGTGGAAGATTGCCTATGAGCGAACCGATCATTCGCGCACAGCAGGTGGAAAAGTTCTACGCGCAGCCCAGCGAGAACCGCATCCAGGTAATCTCGCCAACGGATCTCTCGATCGTTCCCGGAGAAATTGTTGCCTTGCTCGGCCCTTCTGGCTCCGGTAAATCCACCCTGTTGCGCATGCTCGCCGGCCTTTCCCGGCCTTCCGGCGGCGAAGTCTTTTGGCACGGCCAGCCAATCTCGAAAGTCCAGATCAACGTCTCCATTGTCTTCCAAAGCTTCGCTCTATTTCCCTGGCTCACCGTTTTTGAAAATGTGGAGGCCCCCCTGGTTGCGCGAGGTTTGGATCCGGAAGAGCGCCGGCAGCGCAGTCTCAAAATCCTCGATACCGTGGGCCTCGATGGCTTTGAAGCCGCCTACCCAAAAGAACTCTCTGGAGGCATGCGCCAGCGCGTGGGCTTCGCGCGTGCTCTCGTAGTGGAGCCAGAAGTTCTCTTCATGGATGAGCCGTTCTCCGCCCTCGATGTCCTCACAGCCGAGAACCTGCGCAGTGAATTGCTCGAGCTTTGGCAAAAAAAGACCATCCCGACTCAATCCATCTTCCTCGTTACCCACAACATTGAGGAAGCAGTTCTGCTCGCCGATCGCATTATTGTGCTGGGCCGTAACCCCGGACACGTCCGCACCGACTTCAAGGTGACGGCCCTCGCTCATCCTCGCGACCGCAAAAGCCCGCCATTCACGCAGCTCGTCGACTACATCTACAAAGTGCTTACTCGTCCCGATGTAGCCCCGGCCGCTATGCCTACACTCGCCCCTGGCCGCATGATCCGCGACCAGCGCCAGATGCGCTACGAAATGCTTCCGCACGCGCGCCCCGGCGGAATCGCTGGCCTCTTGGAGTTGGTCATTGACCTCACCCCGAAAGACGGAAATGGCCGTGCTGACATTTATCGCCTCGCCGACGAATTAGCCCTTGAAATCGACGACCTGCTGCCGATTGTCGACGCTGCCGCACTGCTCGGCTTCCTCCGCGTAGAAGAGGGCGACGCCGAAATCACTCCCACAGGCCGCCAGTATGCCGAGTCGGAGATTCTTAAACAGAAGGAGCTTTTCCGCCACGCTGCAACCGAGCACGTCCTGCTGCTCCGCCAGATCACCCGCGCCCTCGACAATAAGAGTGATCACACTGTGCCGGAGGAATTCTTCCTTGACATGCTCGATGAGCAGTTCAGTGAAGAGGAAACGCAGCGTCAGCTCGAAACTGCCATCAACTGGGGCCGCTATGCGGAATTGTTCGACTTTGATGCTGCTCGTCG
Source organism: Acidobacteriaceae bacterium (assembly GCA_030039895.1). Lineage (GTDB taxonomy): Bacteria > Acidobacteriota > Terriglobia > Terriglobales > Acidobacteriaceae > Silvibacterium. The sequence continues at coordinate 1,481 of JASHUR010000264.1, forward strand.
CCGCTTTATTCTGCCCGAAGCGGAAGAGGCCGCACAATCTGTCGAGGAGGCCGAGTGAGTGTTCGCAATACCTTCTCTCGCGAGCTCATCATTGAGCGCACCTGGCCTTTCTTTCTCGACCTCAGCATAGCTGCCGCCCTGCTCGCCGGCTTCTACGCCATTCTCTGGATAGCCCGCTTTTGGTTCAGCAGCGCCGTCCCTGAAGTCACCATCCATCTCGCGCCGTCTCACCTGCCGGTCTATGCTTTTTACTCTACGGCGCGCATCTTTATCGCCTACATCATCAGCCTGGTCTTCTCCATCGCCTACGGCTATATCGCCGCCTATAACAAGCGGGTGGAAGCCCTGATGATTGCTACTCTAGACATCCTCCAGTCGATTCCGGTCCTCAGCTTCCTGCCCGGAGTCATGCTGGCCATGATGTCGCTCTTCCCTTCCCGGCAAATCGGTATCGAAATGGGCGCCATCCTGCTCATCTTCACCGGTGAAGTCTGGAACATGGCCTTTAGCTTCTACAGTTCGCTGAAGTCCATCCCTCGCGAACTGCGCGAGGCTTGTACCATCAACCGTTTCTCAGCAGTTCAGCGCCTCTTCCAGCTTGAGTTGCCCTACGCCACGATAGGCCTCGTCTGGAATTCCATGGTCTCCGTCGCCAATGGATGGTTTTTCCTCATCGTCTGCGAAATGTTTCCCGTCGGCAGCCGCAACTTCCGCTTGCCCGGCCTCGGCTCCTACTTGCAGACAGCGGCATCCAACGGAGACACGCGCGCCCTCATTTACGGCCTCATCACCATGGTTCTCATCATCGTGCTGACCGACCAGCTTCTATGGCGCCCACTCATCGTCTGGTCTGACAAATTCAAATTTGAAAATGTCGAAAGCGCCGACCGGATTCAGTCACCTATCCTCCACATCATTCGCAACTCCAACATACTGGCCTTCATGCACCGCCGGACGTTTGAGCCGCTAAGTGAAGCATCCTACCGCTATTTCGCCCGGCGGCATGAGCAACACGCCGTTGAGGACGATTCCAGGCGCTCCTCGCGTCGCCGGTCCACAACTTTGGTTCTGGTGCTCGTTGGCATCGCTGCCGTCACTGCGGTCATCGTCGCCGCGTTTCGCGCTGCGCTGCTGCTTCGCCAGATTCAAATGCACCAGTTGGTCACACTGCTTGAAGGCGCGTGTGCTACTTTTCTGCGCGTGAACGGCTCTCTGCTCCTTGCCTCGCTATGGACGATTCCCATAGGTGTCGCCATCGGCTTCAGTCCGCGCATTGCGCACATCACTCAGCCTCTCGCGCAGATCGCAGCGTCCTTTCCTGCTACGGCGCTGTTTCCTGTGCTTCTGCTCGCCCTCACGCGCAACGGTCTGGGTCTCGGCGTAGGCTCTGTCATCCTCATGATGCTCGCTGCACAGTGGTATATCCTGTTCAACGTAATCGCCGGAGCCATGGCCATTCCCTCCGATCTTAAGGAGGTCGCCAGCCTTTTCCGCTTCAGCAGCCTGCAGCGCTGGACCACCGTCATCTTGCCCGGAATATTCCCGTTTCTCATCACCGGGCTGGTCACAGCCTCAGGAGGCGCATGGAACGCCTCCATTGTCGCAGAATATTTTCATATCCAGAACACAACACTTACAACGCTCGGCCTCGGCGCACAGATCAGTGCAGCGAGCGATCATGGTGACTTCCCGACTCTGCTGCTCGCCACCATCATCATGGCGCTCATGGTAGTCACTGTTAACCGCCTGGTGTGGCGTCCACTCTACCGTCTGGCGGAGACCAAATACCGCCTGGACTAAAGGGGATGGTGCCGGTCTACTTTAGAGTCCGCTCTCAGGTTGCCCTGGACCTACTCGGTCGTACCCGGTGGAAGCCCCGACGGTGCTTGCGCACGCTTTTCTTCAGCCTTCGGTCCGCCTACCTGGGCGTCAGCATGCTTCTGGTAAATCGAGTACTGCCGGGCCGGGAGCCGCATCTTGACCGCGATCTCCCTGCTGGCGGTCTTGATCTCGTAATCATTCCCGAACGTCTGGTATCCGGTCGCAAGGACCTGCAGCAGTAGCCTGTCACCAATGGGAATCAGGTTCAGCGTGGCCTCGCCGTTCTCATCTGTCTTCAACTCCATACCGCCCTCGTCCTTGCCCTTTTTGTCGATCGGGTGAAACACGACAGCAGCATTCTGGATGGGCTTTCCGTCGAAGGCTTTGGTTACGGTCACTGTGATCTTGCAAGTCGGTGGCGGTGGCTTATACTTGCGTCCGCGGTGCCATTCCTGCCCGAATACAAGCGCAGGAATCAAAAGCGCCGCAGCTAAGACAATCCGGTAAGGGTGAGATGGCACTACGCGATTCATATTGGGATTGTATAAAGATTCAAGGATGCCTGTCAGCATCGGCATTCACCCGGCTCTTTAGGCGGCTAAACTCTCTATCGCCCTTCGCGTCTAAAGACATTAAGCCGGGCTGGAAAGGAACGGATGACTTTTAAGTTGCGTCGCGCTTCATGCACAGGGTTGGCCTTTTTCTTTATGCTGGCCGGAATTGCGGCTGCACAGGACGTTAATCCAGAAAAGATCGTAAAAGACGCGGCCTTTAATGAGCTCCATTCCCACGACCATCACCCCTTTCGTTACACCCTGCGTAAGGACGATAACGGCAAGATCACGACCAAAGAAATTATCGAGACCAGTCAGGGTGACGTGGCCCGGCTTATCGCCATTAATGACAGGCCGCTCTCTCCCACCGTTGATGCCGCTGAAATTCATCGCCTCCAAAATCTGCTCGCCCACCCTGAACTCCAGACCCACCGGCTGAAGAGAGAACAGGCCGACTCCAATCGGGCGAATGAGATGATTCGTCTGCTGCCCACCGCATTCGTTTATAAGTACGAAGGCATGGTTCAGGGCCCGGACGGCTTGTGCTATCGCCTGAGCATGCAACCCAACCCCGATTTCAACCCTCCTGACCGTCAGGCTGAGGTCCTTCATGGTATGGCTGGCGAGCTCTGGATCGATCAGGCTCATCAGCGCATGGTCAGGCTCAACGTGCACCTCATCGCTGATGTTGAGTTTGGGTGGGGCATCGTCGGCCGCCTCTACAAGGGTGGAACTATACTTGTCGAACAGGAAGACGTTGGCGGAGATCACTGGGAACAGAATTTGCTGCGTCTGAATCTCCGCGGCACTATCCTGATCTTCAAATCGCTCGTGATCCACACGACCGAGACAGAAAGCAATTTCGCACCCGTTCCGGCGGACTGGACCTATCAGGACGCCGTGCGTGCGTTGCTCAGCGAAAGCCACTAGCAGCCTTGGCTCTGTAATAGCGCAGCTTTTCGGCCAGAAACCCACCCGCCCTGTATGATTTCTTTTTTGCACTTTGTCCGCCGTTGACAAAGTGCGCCGGGGAATTCAGAATCGGAGTTCAGTTCCTTTCTTCTCGAAGGCCCGCCTTGCCAGCACTCATTGAAACCGAACTCGCACCTCTCACGCTATACGCACGTGGAAAAGTCCGTGACCTGTACTCTGTAGGGGAGCGGCTCCTCCTTGTTGCAACTGACCGCATTTCCGCCTTCGACCACGTGCTTGCGACCGGAATTCCTGGCAAAGGCAAGGTCCTTACCCAGCTCTCTCTCTTCTGGTTCAAGTTTCTCGAGGACATCGTTCCGAATCACCTCATCACCGCCGACGTTGACCAGTATCCCGAGGAACTGGCAGGCTACCGTGACGAGTTGGAAGGCCGCTCCATGCTGGTCAAGCGCGCCCAGATGTTCCCCGTCGAGTGTGTCGTCCGCGGCTACCTTTCAGGTTCCGGCTGGAAGGACTATAAGGCCACAGGAGAGGTTTGCGGAATCCAACTCCCCCGTGGCTTGCGGGAGTCAGATCGCCTGCCCCAGCCAATCTTCACCCCCGCCAGCAAAAGCCTCGATGGCGAACACGACGTCAATATCTCATTCGATGAGATGGTCTCGCGGGTCGGCGCTCATAACGCCGAACGGCTCCGCGATCTTACTCTAGCAATTTACAAGAAGGCATCTGCATACGCCGAACAGCGTGGCGTCATCCTGGCCGACACGAAGTTCGAGTTCGGCACCGCAGCCGAGGGCATTATTCTAGCCGACGAAGTGCTCACACCCGATTCCTCGCGCTTCTGGCCGCGCGATCAATACGCGCCCGGTGGGCCTCAGCCCTCGTTCGATAAACAGTTTGTACGTGATTACCTTGAAAGCATTCATTGGAACAAGAAGGCTCCTGCACCTGCACTACCACTCGATGTCGTCGCGCGGACACAGGAAAAATACCTTGAAGCATTTCGGCTCTTAACCGGGACCTCGCTGTCGTTGTAAAGTCGTAGATGGTGCTTATCGACTGGCTGATTATCATCATTCTGCTGGTTTCAGTGCTCTCTGCGGCTAAAAATGGATTTTTTCTGGAAGTCTTCTCGCTGGCTGGCGTGCTCATTGGTTTCGTTCTGGCCAGTTGGAACTACCAGAGGCTGCTGCCGTGGATCACGCGCTGGGTCCATTCGCTTCCGGCAGCCGAGGCGTTGTCGTTTTTGCTGATCGCGCTGGGAATCATGCTCCTGGCCGGTCTTCTGGGGAGGGTAGTGCGATGGTCGGTACATTCAATCGGACTGGGATGGGCAGATCGTTTTCTCGGAGCGTTGTTTGGGTTCGCAAAAGGCTTTGTGCTGATCACCATTGCAGTGCTGGTGATTGCAGCATTTTTCCCCAGGGCCACATGGTTTCAGCGGTCGCGGCTGGCTCCTTGCTTTCTCACCGCGGCACACCGGGCCTCTGTTGTCGCTCCAGACAGTTTGGAGCAGCGTATCCGTGAAGGCGTTGGCGCCCTCCGCAAATCCGAGCCAAATTGGCTCAAACCGGCGGCAACGCTATTCTTGACAGCAGGAAAAGCGGGAGCAACCCGCGCATAAGAAAGAGGAAACGAAGTGAAACGCGAACTGGACAGCCTTGTGACCCAAATGCACGCCGGCGGTATCACCTATAGCGAAGCCGTCAAAGAATTCAAAAAGCGCTTTCTCGTTGAAGTGCTCTCGCACCACAGGGGAAACCAGTGTAAGGCCGCCAAGGAGCTGGGCATGCACCGTAATACGCTCAGCCGTACCATCGCAGAGCTTCAAATCGACCCGTCGCAAATACGCCGCGGGCTCAAGCGTCCCAGCCGCAGCGAACGTCCTGTATTTGAAGTAAGGCAGGTCGCGCGCTGAGCTTCCCGCATACGGGAAACCCAAGTGCCGCGTCCTGTTTTACTCTGGATAAAAGGGCAAACAACCGACGTGGCATCCACTCAATCTCAACCCAGCGTTTTTGCGCGCGAGGGCTTCCGCTGGGACGCGCAGGACGCGTATCTGTTCGACATTGACGGTACTCTGCTGCGCTGCCGCGACCGCGTCCATGTCAATGCATTTCTCTCCAGTGTGCGCACCGTCATGGGTCGCGACTTTTCCCTCGACGGCGTCACCCTCAGTGGGAATACCGACCCAGGTATCCTGCACGACGTTTTCCGCCTTGCCGCTCTTGAAGCCGCACATTGGGAGCCTCATTTTGAGGCTATTCTCCAGCGAATGCGTGATGACGTCGTCGCCCGCAGCCATGAGATGAAAATCGACAAGATGCCCGGAGTCGATGACACCCTCCAGCATCTCCAGTCTCGCGGAGCAGCCCTCGGTATTGCCACCGGGAATCTCGAAACCATCGGCTGGCTGAAAGTCGAGTACGTTGGCCTGCGCCACTGGTTCACATTCGGCGGATTCAGTGACCGATTCCCTGCCCGCGTCGACATGATTGCTCATGCAGCGCAAAAAGCCCGGAGCTTCGCCGGCCTGCGGGCATCGGTGTGCGTCGTCGGAGATACCCCTTCAGACATCGCCGCCGCCCGTGCCAACCGGCTCCCAGCCATCGCCGTCGCCACCGGCAACTACACCTTCGAGCAGCTCATGGAACACAGCCCCGACGTCTGCGCCGTTAACCTTCTCGCGCTGCTCGCAACACCAGGCCCTCAATGAGCCGTCGCTATGCGCTCGCTCTTGCTCTGGCAACCGCAGCTACTGCACTCTCTTGCGTGCCTGCATACGCCGCCAGCGAGCGCGATGCCGCCAAGGCTCGGCATCTCTATATCGAGGGAGCAAAGGCGCTTAAAGATCAGAATTACACGCTTGCCGGCAAGGACTTCGACCAGGCGGTGAAACTCGATCCCACGAACGCGCAATATCAGGCAGCCCGTACCATCCTTCTTGGCCATCGCGTCACCCAATTAATCCAGGACTCGGATAAGGCTCAAATCCTTGGCCACCCGGCGCAGGCGCGCGCTGATCTGCTCCTTGCCTATCGTCTCGATCCCCGGAATCCCATGATCGCGCAGCATATCGACCAGCTCGCTGCTGACGCGGCCCCACCCCCGATCGACCTGCACCCAGCCGACAAGTCCATCGCCCCACCGGTCACACTCGCTCCCGAAGACCAGAGGCATAGCTTTCATTTGCACGCGCCCGCATCAGAGGTCCTGCGCCAGATCCTCACCGCCTACGGAATCATCCCCAGCATCGACAGCTCAGTAAAAAACAAGAGTGTGAGACTTGACGCAGATAACCTCACTTACACGCAGGCCGCCCGCATGGTCAAGCTCATCACCAACACCTTCTTTGTTCCGCTCGATCCAAAACGGGTTCTCGTCGCTGAGGACACCAAAGAAAATCGCACACGACTCGAACGCCTTGCCGAAGAAACCGTATACCTTCCCGGCCTTGACCCCGCCGAACTCGCCGACCTCGACCTCATAGTGCGTAACGTCTTCAAGGCCAGGCTGGCACATGTCTCCGACAGTACCAACTCCATTACCATCCGCGCTCCACAGTACGAAATGACCGCGCTCAACGGGACATTGCGAGAAATGCTTAATGGGCACAGCATTGTCCAGATCGATGTTCGTCTTTATGACATAGCCCGAACTAAATCAGTGAACATCGGCGTCCAGCTCCCCCAGCAGGCCACTCTCTTTAACATTCCGTCCGAGCTCAACAGCATCATCGCCCAGAACTCAAGCCTGGTACAGGAAATCATCTCCAGCGGCCTTGCCAGCCCTGGCGACCTGGGCGCCATCGCTCTTGCTTTACTTGCCTCAGGCCAGCTTAGCGGGTCCTCCATCCTCTCCCAGCCCTTCGCCTACTTCGGTGGCGGACTCACCCTCACCGGTCTCTCCGTTGGCAGTGTCAGCGGAAATCTGGCTTTAAACTCCTCCGAATCGCGCGGCCTCGACCACATCACCGCGCGCCTGCAGGATCAGCAGGAATACACAATCAAAGCGGGTGAGCGGTATCCCATCATTACATCCAGCTACTCCAACTTTGGCACCAGCAGCCTCAGCATCCCCGGACTCTCCAGCGCCGGACTTTCCAGCGAATTAGCCAGCCTCGGCATCAGCGCTTCCTCTCTGACCTCCGGCATCGGCCAAACGATTCCCCAGGTGCAGTATCAGGATTTGGGCCTCACTCTCAACGTCACGCCTCATATCCAGAAGGACCGCAACGTCGCCCTTAACCTCGACCTCAAAATCACGTCCTTACAGGGAACCAGCCTGAACGGTCTCCCCGTTCTCAACAACCAGGAGTTCTCCACCATCACCACCCTCAAACCAGGGGCCAGCGCTCTGGTTGTCAGCAATCTCAACAAGCAGCAGTCGCGCGCCGTCAGCGGAGTTCCCGGCCTCACCGA
>JASHUR010000265.1 GCA_030039895.1 Acidobacteriaceae bacterium
AAGATCTCTCCTTTCTTTATTCCGGCGGCCATTGTGAACATGGCTGCGGGACACGTGAGCATCCGGTATGGCGCCAAAGGGCCAATATCAGCGACCGCAACGGCCTGCACTACGAGCGCCAACTCCATCGGCGACGCCTTCCGCATTATTGCCCACGGCGACGCCGAGGTGATGATCGCCGGCGGATCAGAGGCGGCGGTGACGCCGATGTCTGTGGGTGGATTTGCGGCGATGCGCGCACTCTCCACGCGCAACGACGAGCCGACACGCGCCAGCCGGCCTTTTGACAAAGACCGCGACGGATTTGTGGTGGGAGAAGGCGCGGGCATTCTGATTCTGGAAGAGCTGGAGTATGCGAAGGCGCGCGGCGCGAAGATTCTGGCCGAGATCTGCGGCTATGGCATGAGCGCGGACGCCTACCACATGACAGGAATTGCTCCGGAGGGCGAGGGAGCGCAGCGCAGCATGCGCGCAGCGTTGGGCGATGCGAAGATGCAGCCGACGGACATTGACTATGTGAATGCCCATGCGACATCGACTCCGCTTGGCGACGGGAATGAGTCGCGGGCGTTGGAAATTGTGTTTGGCCAGCATGCGCTGAGCCATACGCTGAAGGTGAGCTCAACCAAGTCCATGACGGGACATCTGCTGGGCGGCGCGGGCGGGCTGGAGGCGGGCATTACGGTGCTGGCGCTGATGCACCAGAAGATTCCGCCGACGATTAATCTCGAGAATACCGATCCTGAGTGCAGACTGGACTACGTTCCGAACGTTGCGCAGAGGGCGACGATTCGCGCGGCGCTGTCAAACTCGTTCGGGTTTGGCGGGATCAACGGGTCGCTGGTGTTCAGGAAGTGGGAAGACTGAGCTACTCCCGAGGGAATGCCTTCGGCCAGCGGCGTCGGCCGTCGTAAATGGCTAAGACCCACAAAATGTCCTCGGGTTGATCCACTTCATAGGCGATAACATACGGTGACTGTGGAACCGCAAATTGGCGCGTGACCTTGGTCTTCCTGAACCGGCCTGCATACGGATGAACCGCGAGCATCTCGATTACGTCAAAAACGCGCTGCGCAATACGGAGCGCTGCGGTTGGGTTATCTGCTTCAATATATTCGAACGTTTCTTCCCATTGCCTGGTAGCTGATTTCGTCCAGCGAACATTCATGCACTCTTACGCCGCTTTCCAATACTCTCCATACGTCGCCGAACATCCTCATGGTCCACCCAACGGCCGCGTCGTACGTCCTCCTGGCCCTGGCGGATCAGATGCTCGAACTCGGCGTTCCATTCGAGGTAGGCTTCCACGGCTTCGTTGAGCAGGAAAGTGCGGTCACGCTTCATGTTGGCGGCAATCTTGTCGAGGGCTTCGACTTTGTCGGCGTCTATGCGGAAGCTGACGGTTTTTTGCGGTTTCATGGCCGCAATATTACAGCATAATATTAGTTAATACAACAGCAACTGTCAGGGTACCGGTCGACCAGAAGATGCGCCTAAAGAAGGAGTCCTTCGGTGCAGGAGGGCCGGAAAGTCCTAGCGTTTCCATAGGGTGAATTTCAACGCAGAGGCGGCTCCGAGTAAAGAAGATTTTTCTGGGACGGCGAGAGTGCAAATCGCTACAATTTCATCACCCATGGCTACCAAAGTCCGTTCCTTCTCGAAGATCAATCTCGGCCTGGCCATCGGGCCGATGCGGGAGGACGGCTTTCATGGTCTGGCGACGGTTTATCAGACGCTGGGGGCGCACGACCTGGTGACGGTGACGGCCAGATCGAAGGCCAGCACGCGGATTTCGATTACCAGCAACGACGAGCGCGTGCCCTCGGACGCAAACGGCCTGGGCGAGACGAACACTGCATATAAAGCGGTCCGGCGGGCGCTGGACACGGTGGGAGCGACTGCGGATGTGACCGTCCATATTGAAAAGCGACTGCCGGTGCAAGGTGGAATGGGAGCGGGGTCGGCCAATGCCGCGGCGGCGCTGGTGGCGCTGGACAAGGAGTTAAAGGGACAGGGAATTGCGCCTCCGCACGGTCCGGAGAAGCTGCAGATTGCCGAGGCGGTGGGGTCGGATGTGCCGCTGTTTCTGATTGGCGGAGCGGTGCTGGGGCTGGGGCGCGGCGAACAGGTGTATCCGCTGCCAGACCTGCCGGTACTGGACTGCGTGGTGGCGCTGCCGAAGGTGGGGGTTTCGACGGCACAGGCGTTCCGAGACTGGGACGCCAAGTGGAATGTGCAGCAGATGGGCGATTCCGGTGATTCATTGACCCGTTCCGGGCCCTCCGGTAAACTAAATGAGCTGAGTCGGATCTTCGCGTCTGCATTTTGCGAGCCGCACTCGTCCGGTGTCTTTGCTTTGGGCCAAGACCTTGCGCTGAACCCGCTTCTTGCGCTTGTCCGAACCGGGATTGAAAACGACTTCGAAGAAGTCGTCTTTTCGCAGAATCCCCTGTTTGGTGAAATCAAGCGTACTCTTGCGTGCTCAGACGTATCGGAGCTGGCGGCGGTGTATGCCGCGTTGTCCGGCTCCGGATCGGCGCTGTTCGGGCTCTATGCAACGGAAGAGGCAGCGTCCGCAGCGGAAGGCCGCCTGACAAGGATCGGCATAAGCTGGATGCGGACGAAAACCCTGACGCGCAAGGAGTACTGGGGGCACATGCTGGTTAGCGATGAGGCAGGTCGCTAATGAGCAGGTAAGAGGCGGTTAGCGATACTCAGGTCAGCGATAAAGCGGCCAGCGAAGCCGTGAAGGTCTGGAAGTTTGCAGTACTGGGCGATCGACTAACGGTAGGTCAAGTGCCTTTCCGTCGTGCGCGGCCAACAGCAGGCCGCTCACGAGTGAGTCGAGAGTTGTGGCAGTTTGAGTTTTGCAGTACTGGGCGATCGACTAACGGTAGGTCAAGTGCCTTTGGAGCACTTTGTCCAGGTTCGAATCCTGGTCGCCCAGCCAGAAATTGGAGTGCCGGCTCAACCAGCCGGCGAGATGCCCTGGCGGATGTTACGCCAGAGAACAATGGATGCAGGACAATCGGGGTCAACCAGCCCAGGAGAATCTTGTGAAGAACGAAACGGTACTGGAAACGGCAACGGAAGCCTCCGCAGCAACGGCTGTCCCGAAGGTGATGGACGGAAAAGGTCCGGAAGACAACAAGCCGGAGGGTAACAGACCGGGCGAAGGAAGATCGAACGAAGGCAAGCCCGCACAGGAGAAGCAGGAAAAGCAAGACAAGAAACGGGCGCGGCAGCACAGCGAAGACAAGCGCTTCAAGATCTTTTCCGGCTCGGCCAACCGTCCGCTGGCGCTTGAGATATGCAAGCACATCGGGGTGACGCTGGGTGAAACCCGGATGCAGCGCTTTGCCGACGGCGAGGTCTACTTCCAACTGCTTGAAAATGTTCGCGGTGCCGACGTTTTCGTGGTGCAACCGACCTGCTATCCGGTGGACCAGCACCTGGTGGAGCTGCTGATTATGATTGACGCGCTGAAGAGGGCGTCGGCAGGCAGGATTACCGTGGTTGTTCCGTACTACGGCTACGCGAGGCAGGACCGCAAGGACCGGCCGAGGGTAGCGATTTCGTCGAAGCTGGTTGCTGATCTGTTGACCACGGCCGGCGCGAACCGGGCACTTTTTATGGATCTGCATGCGGCGCAAATTCAAGGATTTTTCAACATTCCGGTAGATCATATGTTTGCGAGCCCAGTTATGGTGAGCTACTTCCGGGAGTTGAACCTGCCGAACCTGACTGTGGTTTCGCCGGATGCAGGAGGCGTGGAACGGGCACGCTTCTTTGCGACGAAGATGGGTGCTCCGCTGGCGATTGTGGACAAGCGCCGGACGGACATGAACGTGACGGAGGTGATGCACGTGATCGGCGATGTGGAGGGCCAGACCTGCCTGATCATCGACGATATTGTGGACACCGCCGGCACGCTGGTAAAGACGGCAGACGCGCTGCTGGAACAGGGCGCGACAAAAGTTTATGCGTGCGCTTCGCACGCCGTGCTCTCGGGCCCGGCGATTGAGCGCATCGCAAGCTCGCGGCTGGAGGAGCTGGTTGTGACCGACTCGATTCCGCTGCGAGAGGAAGCGCTGAAGGTAGCAAAGATCAAGGTGCGTTCGGTCGCGGGGCTTCTGGCCGCGACGATTGAAAGCATCCATATGGAAACGAGCGTGAGTTCACTGTTTAACTGACGCCCAACAGAAAGGGAGCGGTAAAAACCGTGCCCGAAGGAAGAAGGAAATGATTAGCGAAGAAGTAGTAGCAGCTACGGCCCGCGAGGGCAAGTTCAACAAGAATGCAGCCCGCCGCGTACGCGCCAAGGGCAGGATTCCCGCTGTTGTGTATGGCGCGGCGGAGCCGGCAGTCGCCGTGGAAGTAGACCCCAAGCAGATCATGAAGATTCTGCACTCCGACTCCGGTCACAACTCGATTTTTGATCTGGAGATCAACGGATCGACCGCAAAGACGAAGGCCATGATCGTCGACTGGCAGTATGAGCCGATTAAAGGTTCGCTGCTGCACATTGACTTGAAGCGCATTGCGCTCGACAAGCCGATCCGTGTCGAGGTGCCCATTCAGCTTGTCGGGATTGCGACTGGTGTAAAGACCCAGGGCGGAATTCTGGACCAGGTGCTGCGCGAGATTGAGATTGAGTGCCTGCCGGGCGATATTCCGAGCCACATTGACGTGGACGTGACCGAGCTGGCGTTTGGAACGGTGCTTCGCGTGGCCGACGTGCCGCACTCTGAGAAGCTGAAGTTCCTGACAGATGAGGATGCAACCGTAGCCCACATTACGGCTGTGAAGGAGGAAGTTGCTCCGCCGGCGGAAGAGGTTGCCGCGGCGGCAGTTGCTGCTCCAGCAGAGCCGGAAGTGGCGAAGAAGGGCAAGCAGGAGACGGTGGAAGCCGCTGCTCCGGCTGCGAAGAAGTAAGCGTTGGACACTGCGGAAGCACCTCAGCGCCGCGGCCCCATGCTGGTGGTCGGACTCGGAAATCCCGGGATCGAGTACCAGTTCACGCCGCACAATGCGGGGTTTCTCGCGGTGGACCGGATTGCCGATGATCACCGCGTGGCCGTGGCCAACCGCCGCTGCCGCGCGCTGACGGCAAGGGTCGAGATCGCCGGACGTGAAGTGGTTCTGGCCAAGCCGGAGACTTTCATGAACCTCAGCGGTCTCTCAATTGCGGCGCTGGTGGAGGAACTTGACACGGACCCTCGCCGCGACCTGCTGGTTCTGTACGACGAACTGGCGCTTCCGCTGGGTTCGCTGCGCATACGCGAGCGAGGCAGCGCGGGGGGACATAACGGAGCAAAGTCGATTTGCGGCGCGCTCCGGACAGAAGATTGGGCGCGTATCCGGATCGGGGTTGGTTCCGACGGCGAAGCGCAGAGCGCATTCCGGCGCGGCAAGGACTACCTGCTGACGCCGATGCGCAAAACGGATTTGGCCACACTGGACGAGGTCCTCGACCGCGTGGCGAAGGCAGTAGAAGTGGTCGTGGCAGGTGGAATCAATGCCGCGATGAATGAGTTCAACCGCCGGGAGAACGGGCGAGAGCAAAACGGCCCGGCGGAGGAGTAAAAATTTGTACCGGTCACGGTTGCATATTGCCGCAATGACCAGAGAAGAGAGAAGCGAAGCATGGAGCGTTTTTACGAAGTGATGTATATCGTCCGCCCGGATGTGGAGGACGCAGACGTGGACAAGCTGATCGCCGGCTTTGAGCAGACGGTGACCAACGGCGGCGGGCACGTGCGCTCGACCGAGAAGTTGGGCCGCCGCAAGCTGGCCTACACGGTTCGCAAGTTCAACGACGGCAACTACGTGCTGATGACCATCGACGCCGACGGCAAGCTGGTTGCGGAGCTGGAGCGCCGCCTGCGCGTCTCTGAGCCGGTGATCAAGTTCATCACCGTGCGCATGGATGAGGAGCAGAAGCGCTTGGACAAGATCAAGGCCATTCGCGCGACACGCAAAAAGGTAAGCGCGCAGCCGGCTGCCCCGGCTGAAGAAGGGCACACGTCAGAAGCCGCGCCGGTAGCGGAAGCCGCCAGCGCCTGAGGCAAGCGGAAAGATTTTTGAGTTTGCGCCGCAGTCCGGAGCGATTCCGAGCAGCGGCTGAAAAGGAAAAGGAAATCGTATGACTGAAGAAAGCACCTCTCAACGCGCTCCCGAAGGCGGAGCGCCGACATCATCCGGCCCCCGCTCCGGCGGCCCTCGCTCCGGCGGAGCTGCGCAAGGCGGCCCGGGCGGGCGCAAGTTTTTCCGCCGCAAAAAGGTTTGCAAGTTCTGCACTGAAAAAATTGACGCCATTCCCTACCGGGACGTGCGCCTGCTGCAGGGCTTTGTGGCCGAGCGCGGCAAGATTGTGCCCCGCCGGTTGACCGGCGTTTGCACCACGCACCAGCGGCGGCTTACCCGCGCCATCAAGCAGGCGCGCAACATCGCGCTGCTGCCGTTCGCGGCCCGGTACTAAGCGGCCCGCTTTTGGAATTGAATGGACGCGTAATGGCGCCGTTCGAAAAATCCGCGCCTGAGTTGCGGCTGAGCCGCGCAGGCGCCTTGCACACTGGAGAAGCATCATGGAAGTGATTCTTAAGGAAGACGTCAACAACCTCGGCCATCGCGGTGACGTGGTGAAGGTGGCCGACGGCTACGGCCGCAATTACCTGCTACCGAAAAAGCTTGCCATGCAGGCGACGGCAGCCAATAAGGCAGTGATCGAACAGATGAAGGCTTCTGCGGTCCGCAAATCTGCCAAGGAAAAGGCCGAGGCGGAAGCGCTGGTGGGCCAACTGAACAGCGTCGCTCTGGTTTTTGAGCGCAAGGTGGGCGAGCATGACCACCTGTTCGGATCGGTGACCTCGGCGGACATTGCCGCGCAGCTCGAGGCGAAGGGCTTTAACGTCGACCGCCGCAAGGTGCAGCTGGACGAGCCGCTGAAGCAGGTGGGCGAGTTCCACATTCCGGTCAAGCTGCACCGCGAAGTCACGGCACACATAGCTGTGACGGTCAAGGCCGAAGAAGCAGCCGCAGTGTAGTTCAGGCTTCAAGCGAAGAGAGCGCAGCGCTGTCAGCAGAGATGGCGCTGCGCTTTTTTGCGCGAAGGTGCGGGCAGTGCGCCCGGCTGGTTTTCGCCCGAGCGCGGGGGAAGGGCAAGCGGTTACACTGTTGCTGCTCATTCAATGCTGGAGGCGCGCGATGGCTGGATTGCTGACGGGGCGAAGACTCAACTCATTTCTGAAAACGCTGTTTGTGCTGCCGGTAATGGCTGCGTGGTGTGCGATTGCCGTGGCGCAGATGGGCAATCCCGCGAACGGGCCGACGAAGATTCCCAATGACCAGCTCGATCCCACGCGGAACATCCAGACGCCCGTGCTGGAGTCGTCGATTCACACTCCGCTGCCCGAGCAGTACATCTGGACAAAGGAAGACGCGGTTGCGGAGGACCCCGCTGCGCGGCGTCCGTGGCAGTGGAGCGACGACCTCGCGCCACACTACTTTCGCAGATCGTTTGAGCTGAGCGCCGTACCCGAGCACGCCACGCTTTATGTGGCCGGGCCGCGCTCGGCGGAGATTTATCTGAATGGGCGCGAGGTTGGGAGCTATCAACTGAACCTCGACTTCCCGATGGGCATTCGCGTGTATGCGTGCGATGTGACTGCGGCGCTGCGAGCGGGCAGGAACGTGCTGGCCATTGAGGCGGTGCGCGGGCCCAATACCGGCAGCGGGTCAGAGAGCCGGGAAAGCATTCAGCAGACGCGCGGCGAAGTGCTGGTGGCGAAGATTGTGCCGGCCGGGCGCGGCATTGTGGCGGCCCCGCTGGTGATTTCTAACGGTGAGTGGAAGGCATCGACGCGCGCTGCCACGGGTTGGGAAGGCGCGGATTTCGATGACAGTGCATGGGAGAACGCCGACAGCCTGGGCGGTGTTGAGAGCTCGATCGAGTTCTTCCAGTGGAACGCGGACGCCGGGATGTATGACTGGCCCGGCTACGACGGCATTTCGCCGTTTCT
>JASHUR010000266.1 GCA_030039895.1 Acidobacteriaceae bacterium
GCCGTGGCCTACCAGTTCTTGCGCTCTTCCAGGTAAATCTTCGTGTAGTCCAGATAATTCCGCGCGTATTTCAGAATCATGTCGCGATCGTCTGAGGTGAGCTCACGCCGCACCTTGGCCGGAACCCCTGCCACCAGCGACCGGGGTGGAACGATCATGCCCTCAGGCACCACCGCTCCCGCGGCAACAATCGACCCTTCGCCGATACGAGCGTTGTTCATGATCGTTGCGCCCATGCCGACAAGGCAGGCTTCCTCCACCACGCAGCCGTGTACGGTCGCGTTGTGCCCAATCGTGACGTACTCTCCCACGATTACCGGATACAGGTCCCGCATCCCATGCAGCACAGCACAGTCCTGCACGTTCGAGTGTGCTCCAACCTGGATGGAGTGCACATCGCCGCGCAGCACCGCGTTCATCCACACGCTGGCATGTTCGCCCAGGACCACATCCCCAATTACCTGCGCCGAGATGTCGACGTAGCAGCTCTCCGGAATGACGGGCGTATGCCCCTGGTAAGAGCGGATCATGAGTTCAGTGTAGCCTCTGTCTTCAGGTCCCGATCGTGAACATGGATAGGCGACCAACGGTAGGGGTCACAAGGGCCGGTTCCGTGAATGCGCGAAGCGCGTGTGCCTGGACGGCCAGTCCATCATTTATCCTCAAGAGGATCATGTCTGAAGATGCAATTCCACAGCTGTCCGGTTATAGCGAAGCCGAACTCGATCGGGCGTTTGCTGCTATCTCACGAGAGGTGGCAGCCTCAGCCGCCGGGCTTCAAACGCCGGAGGCTGTCGAGCAGTTCCGCCTGCAATGGGTCGGCCGCAAGCAAGGCCGCCTCAAGGCGATCAGCGATGCATGGCTCAAATCCGCGCCAGCCTCAGCCAAAAAGCTCATCGGCCAGCGATTCAACACACTCAAGGCAGAGATTGAGCAGCGCCTCGACGCTGCCGACTCCACCAAACACGACGGTGCGTTTCATGCTGATGCCATCGACATCACCTTTCCCGGCGGACGCCGCAACCCCGGCTCCGAGCATCCACTCATTAAGACGCTCAACGAACTGGTAGCGATCTTCCAGCGCATGGGCTACTCCGTCGGCGTAGGGCCCGAGGTTGAGACCGACTACTACAACTTCGAGTCGCTCAACTTTCCTCCCGGCCATCCCGCGCGCGATACGCAGGACACGCTCGTCGTCGCCAACCAGGACCGCAAGCCGCTGCGCGACCGCCTCATCATGCGCACGCACACCTCGCCTGTGCAGATCCATACCATGGAGCAGCAACCGCCGCCGGTGCGCATCGTCATCCCCGGCAAGGTGCATCGCAACGACGCGGCCGATGCCACGCACTCGCCCATCTTCCATCAGCTTGAGGGGTTGTGCGTGGACGACAACATCACCTTCAGCGACCTCAAAGGCACGCTCGACCACGCGATGAAGGAACTCTTCGGCTCCAGCGTTAAGACGCGCTTCTTCCCGTCGTTTTTTCCGTTCACTGAGCCATCAGCCGACGTGCAGATCAGCTGCCCCTTTTGCGGAGGCAAGGGCTGCCGCAAATGCAAGTACTCCGGCTGGATTGAGCTGCTCGGCTGCGGGATGGTTGACCCCTCGGTCTTCGGATTCGTCGCGCAGAAGCAGCCCGCCTACGACCCGAAAATGATCAGTGGCTTCGCCTTTGGAATGGGCATCGACCGCATCGCCATGATGAAGTACGGAATCACCGACATCAGCCTGATGTACTCGGGAGACCTCCGCTTCCTGGAGCAGTTCGCATGAAGGAGCAGTTCGCATGAAAGTTCTTACTACCTGGCTCCGCGAATATCTCCCCGGTCTGAACGTCTCTGACCGCCAGCTCGCCGACGACCTCACCCTGCGCGGCATCGCCGTCGATGGTGTCTTTGATTTGAACGGCGCCGCGGGCGCTGATCTCGGTGCGAACGACTCGCTGTTCGAGATGGACATCACAACCAACCGCGTCGACGCCATGAACCACTACGGCATCGCGCGCGAAGCCGCGACCATCTACGGCCTCATGCTCAACCCGCTTGAGACGCTGCTTCCGGCAGCCAAACCCGGCCCCGGCCATCCCGTCCGCATTGAGGAGCCGGCCCTCTGCGGCCGTTTCACCGCTCGTGTCCTGCGCGGCATTCGCGTGCAGCCCTCTGCCGGAATCATTGCCCAGCGCTTCGCGCTGCTTGAGCAGAAGCTGATCTCGAACGCAGTCGACGCAACCAACTATGTCATGCTCGCGATAGGCCAGCCCACGCACGCCTTTGACCTCGATAAGATCGAAGGCGCCATCGTCATTCGCCGCGCGCGCAAGGGAGAAAGGCTCAAAACCCTCGACGAAATTGAGCGCACGCTCGATCCCGAGGACCTGATCGTTGCGGATGAAAAGAAGCCTCTCGCCCTCGCCGGAGTCATGGGCGGCTGGGACTCCCGCATTACCCCGGAGACCACGAACGTTCTGGTCGAGGCCGCGTGGTTCGATCAAATCAGCATTCGCCGCGCCTCCAAGCGGCACCTGCTTCATACCGATGCCTCGCACCGCTTCGAGCGCGGAGCCGACTTCAACGCTCCTCCCGTCGCTTCCGCCATGGTCAGCCGTTTCCTGCTTGAATCCGGCGGGCACATTGAAGGCGACTTCATCGACGTTGTCATTCCCGAGGTCGAAGCGCGTACCGCAACCCGCTCCAGCATCTCCTTCGCGGTGAGCGAGGTCCGCCGCATCCTCGGCCCAACGGACGACCCCGAGGGCATTACCGCGTCCACAGCGGAAGGCATTCTCGCCGGTCTTGGCTGCGGCCTGCAGGCTCAGGCAGGAGAAATCTACGACGTTACTCTGCCCAGTTGGCGGCTCGATCTTGAGCGCGAGATTGACCTCATCGAGGAGGTCGCCCGCGTCTACGGATACAACCGCTTTCGCAACACTCTGCCGGCCTTTGCCGGCTCGGTCGTCGAACTGCCCTGGGCGGAGAAGGAATCCGTTGTGCGCCACACGCTCCTCGCGCTCGGCTGGACGGAGGCCATCTCCTCGACCTTCTGCGCCGCAGCGGATGCGGAGCTATTTGCCCCGCAACCCAACTCTGCCGTCGCGATGGGCAACCCACTGAATGAAGAGGCAGGAATGCTACGCCCGTCGCTCCTGCCCGGCATGGTGAACATGCTGGCGCTCAATCTCAATCGCGATGTCGAAGATGCCGCGCTCTATGAGATGGGGACCGCCTTCAGCGGGAGCACGGAAAAAGTGGACGAGCGCCCCGCGCTCGCCATCGGAGCCACTGGCCGCGCCTTCGGGTCCGCAGATGTGGACTTCTACGATCTCAAGGGTTCGCTTGAATCTCTGCTGGCGAAATTCGCCTCGCGTTCGCTTTACTTTGACGCTCTGCTGCTGCCCGCTTGGCTGCACCCGGGGCGCAGCGCCCGTGCCGCCCTCGACGGCAGCACCGTTGCATACTTTGGTCAGCTACATCCGGCGGAAGCCGAACGCCGCAAGCTCAAGCAGCCGGTATACGTGGGCGAAATCTACCTCGACCGCCTCTATAAGCAGGCGTTGGGTCAGCCTGTGGCGCGCGAGCTCTCGCGCTATCAGGCCGTGCGTCGCGACTATTCGCTGCTGTTTCCAGACTCGGTATCCTGGGCCGCAATCGAGCAGGCGCTCAACGGTCTCAACCTCGTCGAGCTTCGCAGCTTCGCGCCCAGTGAGGTCCTGCGCGATGCAAAGAGCGAGCGAATCCCCGCCGGGCACTTCTCATTGCTGCTGGGCGCCGTCTTCCAATCCAACGAGCGCACTCTGCGTGAGGAGGAGTTACAGCAGTTCTCCCGGAGAGTCATCGACGCCTTGGAAGCAGTCGGCGGAAAGTTGCGAGCAGGCTAGCCTTCGGCCCCCGTCGTATCCATTGCGGGACGCGCCGAGATTTCACGAATCATTTTTCGCAGGTTTCCACCTGCCATGCGGAGCTATACTGCGCAAAGAGCCAATGTTTATCTCTCAGAGGTGCCTGTAATGTCTTCGACTGCCGTTGAAGGAACCCAGATCTCCCTTGCCGCCGACGACTTCAACGCACTCGAACAGCGTGTGCTGCGCATGGTCGAGCTGGTCAGGAGTGAGCGCGAAGCCCGCGCAGCAGCCGAAGCGCGCATCCAATCGCTTGAGGCGGCCGCAAAAAGCCTTGAAGACAGCGGACTCAATGCCGAACAGCGCGTACTCGCGCTTGAAGCGCGATTGCAGGAGGCAACCCAGAAGATCTCGCAGCTCACCGAACAAAATGCGCAGGCTGCCTCGAATGTTGAATCATTTGAGCGTGAACGCGAGGCTGTGCGCGCCCGCGTTGAAAAGATTTTGAAACACCTTGAGGAAGTCTCCGCCTGAGAACAGGACGGAATTCATAACTTAAGAAAGGTTAGGCCATGACGGAACCGGGCCAGGAAAATTCCATTTCGGTTGATATCTACGATCAGACCTACCACTTGCGCGGAGAGGACACGGACTACATCCATCGCCTCGCGGAGATAGTCGATGGCAAGATGCGCGCGGTCGCCGCGCACGGTAAGACCGTAGACTCCCTGCGTGTCGCCGTGCTCGCTGCCCTGAACATTGCCGACGAGTTGGTTACGCTGGAGCAGAAGTACCTCGGGCTCACCGGGCAGACAAACCCGGCGCAGAACTCCCTTCGCACACGCGCACATACGCTGACTGGACTGCTCGACTCCCTGCTCGACGGCGAACGCAAGATCAGTTAAGCTGCTGTTTTCCATTTTGGGCACTGGCAGAATCCAGCTTCTGTACCCGGCTTGCAATCCACAACGCCTCTCGGTAGCATCCATCTCAGAGACCGGCCTGCAAAGCAGGTGTGGTGATTTACGCTGGTTGAACCTACATTCATTGAACAGGGTTCTTGACTCGATCATTATGGCTCGGTGTGCAGTGTCCGCCAGTCCGGAATGCCTAAAGAGCCTCGGCGAGAGCCCACCGTCTTAGGACGGGTTCACCGGCGCATTACTGCACGGCCCCGCGGGTCGGTCTTTGCATTTTCCGTCAGACGTTCTTGCACCCCCTTCTGTTCCAGCTCGGCCACCTTGCGGTCCCCACATACGGAGCCTGCACTGCGCTCGCGCTCGTCACGGCATTACTCGCACTGCGCTACTTTGCGCGCCTCCTTGGCCTCAGCCCCAATCGGGTCTGGAATCTCGGCCTGATCGCCATCCTCACTACGCTTGTCGCCACGCGCCTGCTGCTGGTGGCTGCATACTTCAGCGTCTTCCGCCGCTACCCCTTCTGGGTTCTCGGCCTCACCGCAAATCACAGCGCATGGATTGACAGCGTCGCGTTGGCTATCGGCCTCGCGGCGGGCTTGCTCTACGCACTTGCCGAGGGCCTGCCCATACTCCGCACTCTCGATTGCATTGCTCCTTCGGCTGCGCTAGCTCTCGGCCTCAACCGCATCGGCGCATTTGTCGCGGGTCTCGACTACGGATTACCGTCCGTGCACGCCTGGAACGTAACCTACACAAGCCCCGTCGCCGCCTTCTGGTACGGCACTCCGCTCGG
This sequence comes from Acidobacteriaceae bacterium, assembly GCA_030039895.1. Lineage (GTDB taxonomy): Bacteria > Acidobacteriota > Terriglobia > Terriglobales > Acidobacteriaceae > Silvibacterium. The sequence goes on from JASHUR010000266.1 coordinate 5,553, forward strand.
AGTACCGCTCACCCCGGTCCAGCTCGACGATGCGCTCATTTCGTTTCTGCTCTTCATTGGCTTGTTATGGTGGCTGCCCCGCCGCACACAGAATGGCGAGCTTTGGGGTGCGTGGCTCTTTCTCTATGGATTTGCAAGTTATTTCCTGGCCTTTCGGCGCACCGTTACGCAAACGCAGTGGGCCCTTCGCTGGCCCGTTGCCATCGTTATGGTCATAGCGAGCGCCGGCTTCCTGCTTCGCCGCAAGTCCCGCTCCTCGTGTGAAAGCTATACTGTGAGGGATGATTCGCCCGGCACTTAGGCTCTGCGTCCTCTTCGTGCTTGCTCTTCCCGCCATGACGTTCAGCGTGCTGCATGCCCAGTCTGGTCCGCCTAGGCCCATTTTCCTCTGGCCCAATGGCGCTCCCGGTGCACTCGGCAATACTCCGTCCGATCAGCCCCGCATGTACGCCTTGTTGCCCCAAAAGCGCTCGACCAGCGCCGCCATACTTGTCATCCCGGGGGGCGGCTACGAACACGTTGCTCTTGGGCATGAAGGTTTCCAGATTGCCTCATGGCTCAATCAGCAGGGCATGGCGGCCTTCGTCCTCGACTACCGTGTGAAGCCCTATCACTATCCGGCCGAAATCGACGACGGTCGTCGCGCCATGCGCCTCATCCGTGCTCACGCCGCTGAATATGGAATCGATCCCAATCGCATCGGTGTCTGGGGCTCGTCGGCTGGCGGCCATCTGGCCTCTTCGTTGGGCACGCACTGCGAGGTAGATTCGGAAAAGCTCTATGCTGCGAACTCCACTGACCCCGTCGACAAAGTCTCCTGCAAGCCCGACTTCATGGTGCTGGCCTATCCCGTCATCGGCATGCAGGAGCCGGTCACGCATACAGGCTCGATGATCAACTTCCTCGGGCCGCACCCCGCACCCGGCCTTGCGCACGAATACTCTAACCAGTTCGCAGTCACACCCGATACGCCGCCGACGTTCATCTTCGCCACAACCGACGATCCCGTCGTTCCGGTTGAAAATTCGCTCGACTTCTATCGTGCGCTGGTGCATGCGCACGTCCACGCCGAACTGCATCTGTTCGACTACAGCGATCACGGCTGCGGATTATGCGGCTCCATCATCCCTCTCCGTGTCTGGCCGTCGCTGCTGCGCACCTGGCTCATCGACCACAGCTACCTGCCGCCTGACGCGCCTCCAGCGCCAGCTCCCGAACCAAACTGGCCTGTCTGGCCCAAAGGTTTCACTGGTCCCGGCCAGCCTGAGTGATGGCAAAAGCTTCCTATGTTGTTCCGGCAGAGGCCGCAGGCAAGCGCCTCGACGCATGGCTTACCGTCCAGCTTGAAGGCGTCAGCCGCGCGCGGGTGCAGCAGCTGCTGGCCGGGTCCAAAGTGCTGGTCAACGGCGCACCGGCCAAACCATCGCTCAAGCTTCACGGGGGCGAAACAGTCGAAGTACTCGGAGATCCCGCGCCGCTGCCACTTCGCGCCACTCCTGAGCCCATCCCGCTCGATATCGTCTACGAAGACGCCGCCCTGTCCGTCATCAACAAGCCCGCCGGAATGATGGTTCACGCCGGCTCCGGCGCAACCGACCACGCGCGCAATCGCGGCACATTGGTCAACGCCTTGCTCAGTCACTACGCCGCCCTTTCACATTCCCACGACCTTGTGCGCCCCGGCATTGTTCACCGGCTCGACAAGCAGACCAGCGGTCTTATAATCGTTGCCCGGAATGACGCCGCGCATCTGCGCTTGAGTGAGATGTTCTCCCGCCGCCAGGTCAGCAAGACCTACCTCGCGCTTGTGCACGGAGCCATCAGGCAGGATCACGGCACAATCAACGCGCCCATCAGCCGCGACGCAGTCCGCCGCACCCGCATGACCACGCGCCGGGAAGCCGGAGCGCGCTCGGCCATCTCTCACTATGACGTCATCGAGCGTATCGACTCGCGCTTCGGCAAGTTCACGCTTGTCTCTGTTCGCATTGAGACGGGCCGCACGCATCAAATCCGCGTGCATCTGGCCTCCATCTGCCATCCCGTCGTCGGAGACACCCTGTACGGCGCGCCAGCAAGCATCTCTTCGGCAGCGCCTCGAAAGAAGTCAGGCCCGCCGCCAGAAACCATCTCCCTCAATCGCAACTTCCTCCACGCCGCCGAATTGGAATTCCCACACCCAATCTCAGGCAAGCACCTCCATCTGCGCGCTCCCCTTCCAAACGAGCTCACCGGCTTTCAGCAAAAGCTTGTTGCCCTTGAAGACTTAGACCCCAAAAAGCAGGGCTCTGGTTAGCTAAGCTCCTGCTAACCGTCTTCGTCCCGATGCAGCCATTGCGCACCGGACAACGCGTCGATGACAATCACAATAGAGGGAAATTTACGCATGCAGGTTCTTTACACCGCTGAAGCCACTGCCGTCGGAGCGCGCTCCGGCCACGCCACCAGCTCTGACGGTCTGCTCGACGTCGCGCTGGCTCTCCCGCCGCAGATGGGCGGTAAGGGCGGAGCTACCAATCCCGAGCAGCTTTTTGGTGCTGGCTACGCTGCCTGCTTCGGAGGAGCAGTTGAGTATCTCGCCCACCAGCAAAAACTCACTACCGGAACCATCATCGTGAAGGCCAAGGTCAGCATCGGCCCCTACGATCCCGGACACGGCGAAGGATTTACCCTTGCCGTCGCTCTTGACGTCACGCTTCCCGAACTGACGCAGGAGCAGGCTGAATCGCTTGTCGCGGCGGCTCATCGTACCTGCCCCTACTCCAATGCCACTCGCAACAACATTGAGGTCACTCTCACTGCTCATGGGGGAAAGTAAATCCGTCGCGTAGCACTTCATCCACATGGATGCAGCTCTGCGCGCGGTCGATCTGCCTCATAAGCCCGCATAGCACCTTGCCCGGCCCCACCTCTACAAACTGCGCAGGCCCCTGCGAAATCAGCAGCCGCATGGACTCCACCCAGCGCACCGGGCCGGTCACCTGTCGAATCAACGCATCGCGCAGCGATTCAGCGCCAGTCATCAGCTCCGCATCCACATTCACCGCAACCGGAACGCGCGCATTCGCAAACGCAAGGCTGCGTAGCAGACCGGCCAGCTTGTCCTGCGCTGGCTGCATCAGTGCGCAATGGAACGGAGCGCTGACCGGCAGCGAGACCACGCGCTTGGCGCCGCGCTCTTTTGCCAACGCGCTGGCACGCTCCACCGCAGCTGCTGCTCCTGAGATCACTGTCTGCTCAGGCGAATTAAAGTTGGCTGCAGAAACCACTGCACTCGTCTCTGCCGCGGCATCTGCGCAGGCCCTCGCTGCATCTTCTGAGCTCATCCCCAGCACCGCTGCCATGGCGCCTTCGCCCGCGGGCACTGCTTCCTGCATAAACCTTCCGCGGCTGCGTACAGTCTTGACCGCATCGGCAAAGGTGAGCACTCCCGCCGCCACGTCCGCCGAATACTCTCCCAGCGAGTGCCCCGCCACATAATCCGGCGTAATGCCGCGCTCCGCCAGTACCCGCTGTGCGGCAACGGAGACCGTAAAGATTGCCGGCTGCGTGAACTCCGTGAGCTTTAATTGCTCTTCCGGGCCCTCAAAACACAGGCGCGACAGCGCAAATCCAAGTGCCTCGTCTGCTTCTTCAAATGTCTGCTTTGCGATAGGAAATTTATCCGCCAGCTCGCGCCCCATACCAACTGACTGCGAACCCTGTCCGGGAAAAAGAAAGGCCAGCTTTGTCGTACTCATGCGAGGGTTAGTGTAACGCGGAGAGTAGATTGCGCGCAGCGTCGGCTCCGCAAACCCGCATTTGTCGGCATGCAACTTATACCGCCGTCATTGCCTCCACAACGTGTACTGCGATAGGGTCAAGATATGGAGCAGCTCTGCCATCGTTGCGGCGCAGCAATCAATGAGGCCGATCCCTTCTGCCCGCACTGCGGAGCGCCGCAGCTGCGCTATGAGGCTCCCGAAGAGCCGATCCCTTCAGCAAGCACTATGCCCGCTCAGCGTCTGGGCAATCGCAGCTTTGACCTTATCTCCTGGCGAGACGCCATTCTTGCCGCCGCAATCATCTCCATTCCCGCCGGCATACTCTCTGCACTGCTCGGGTTTGAGGTGCTGTGGGTCCTCGCAGGCGGAATGGTCGCCGTTTCCCTATACCGCCGTCGCACAGGAATGCTGCCTACCGGCAAGATGGGATGGCGCATTGGCATGCTGCTCGGATTGTTCGCCGCGGTGATCTCTGCCGCATTCAATGGCGTGGCCCTCATCGTACAGCGGTATGGCTTCCATCAGGGAGCTGTCATCGACCAACGGCTTCACGACGTCATCGATTCATTCACCAAAACGTACGCCAACTTCCTCTCGAACTCGAGCCCGGAGATGGCCAAGTCTATGACAGAAACCATGCACTTCTGGGTCACACCCTACGGGATCGCCGCCTTGGTTCTCACAAATGCGGCTGAGATGGCCGTTTTCATGCTTCTGTTCGCGGCAGTCGGCGGCGCACTCGCAGCGCGCTTCACCGCAAAGGCTCCGCAGCACAGCGTGCGATAGTCTTCTACTTGCCCCGCATCGCCGCACCCTCGTATCATCGGCAAGAGCCAAAAACTATGCCTGAAAGTCATTCCGCACCCCGTCTGCGCGAAAAGGGTCGCATCATGTCGGCCTCCGAGATCGAGCGAACGCTCGTCCGTCTCGCGCACGAAATTATTGAGAAGAACGATGGCGCCGATAATATCGGTCTTGTTGGCATCCGCCGCCGTGGCGTGCCCATTGCCGAGCGTCTCGGAGCGCTCATTTCGCAAATTGAAAAGCACCCCATCGATACCGGCGTGCTCGACATCAGCTTCTACCGCGACGACCTCTCCACCAGCGGTCCGCGTCCCACCGTGCATCCCGGCGCGCTTGGCTTTGACATCGCCGGACGTAACATCATCCTTGTCGACGACGTTCTCTACACCGGTCGCACTATTCGCGCTGCGCTCGACGCTCTCTTCGATCACGGCCGCCCGAAACGGGTCCAGCTTCTGGTGCTCATTGATCGCGGTCATCGCGAGTTGCCGATCGAAGCTACATTCGTCGGACGCACCGTGCAAACCAGCGACCGCGAGATTATCGAGGTCAAGCTTCGCGAGGTCGACAACGATGAGCAGGTGCTGCTCGTCGAACGCACAGACTGACCCATTCACTCAAACTGCAATTGCTCCGCAACAAAACAGGCCACACCTTAACCCATGCCAGCCAAGAAGAAAGCTCCGAGCGCCGCGCCCCGTCCAAAAGCAATCGCTCTTCCGGCGGCTGACTCCCACATTCATCCCGCCTCGGTCCTGTCCGTTACTCAACTTTCACTTGCCAACGTGCAGCACATCCTCAAGCTCGCCGACGAGCTTGAGAAAGAGTCGCCCGCGCGCCGCGACCAGCGTCTGTTCAAGCGCCGGGTATCGCTGCTCTTTTACGAGTCCAGCACCCGCACCCGGACCTCCTTTGAAATTGCTGCCAAAGCCATGGGAGCTGACACCACTCTCGTCAGCGACAAGTCTTCGAGCATCGAGAAGGGCGAGTCGCTCAAGGACACCGGCCTCACGCTGCGCGCCCTCGGCGCTGAATGTATCATCCTGCGCAGCCCCTACTCCGGCGCGCCTTGGCTGCTGGCTGAGAGCACCGGCCTTCCTGTCCTCAACGCAGGTGACGGGATGCATGAGCATCCTTCGCAGGCCCTGCTCGATCTGCGCACCATCCTCAGCCGCCTTAAAAAGTCTGGGACCATTACCCCATCCGCCCTCAAGGGCGTCACTCTCACCATCTGCGGAGATATATTTCACAGCCGCGTCGCCCGCTCCAACGCGCTGCTTCTGCCGCGTCTCGGCGCCCGCGTCATTCTCTGCGGCCCGCCTCCCTTGCTGCCGGAAACCGCCGCCCAAATCACGCCGAGGGATGCCACAGGTAGCATCGAGATCGAACGCGACTTCAACCGGGCGCTGGCGCAGGCCCAGGTCGTCATGATGCTCCGCATTCAGGCCGAACGCCTTGCAGGACTCGCCCTTGACCTTGAGGAGTACACGGCCCGCTATCAGGCCAACGCAGAACGCATCACACAATATGCGCCGAAAGCCGCCATCATGCACCCCGGCCCCATGATCCGCGGTCTCGAAATCACCAGCGAAGTTGCCGACGGAGCGCAGTCGGCAATCGAAGAACAGGTGCGCAACGGAGTCGCCATCCGCATGGCTCTCATCT
>JASHUR010000267.1 GCA_030039895.1 Acidobacteriaceae bacterium
CGGGTCAAGTAAGATCTGAAGCCGTTTCAGTTCAATGGCTACTTGCTCTTCAATCTGTTGAGCCTTCTCCCCTTCTATATTGAGCGTCTGAGGTAAGTAGGACAGCTGCAATGCTCCGTCAGAACCAACGACCGCAGTTTGATCGAGTTCAACCATGTTATATACCGTGATCTCCAGAACATCTCCCGGTCCTACGCGATACTCGGGCGGGGCCTCCGTAGGTAAAGAAACTGATGCCGCTGGACCGTTCTCTTGTCCGGGCGAGGACGAGGAAGGTGATTGGACTGATGGCTCCGACTGGGCAAATGCTGCTGTGGCCAGAACGAAGACAACCAGACCCAGCACCAGGCCATTGCAGAGGGTCGCTCGCAGACGACCGCTGGACAGCGCCTTCAGGATAGACGGTGTACAGTCGCATGTCAGACGAAAGCAACCAGTGCGCGTCGACTTATCAAAGAGAGGAATCATGGTTTCCATTGACCGTGGAATACCGGCGATAATGGCCGTCGCTGTACCAGTGATAGGAAGGGCTCGTTTGGGACTTGACACCGTTGAGTACCATGCCGGCAACAGTGGCCCTAACTTGGCGCAACTGTTCCATTACCACCTCCACATAATCACGAGGGGTCTTTCCGGCGCGAACGACAAGAACAAGCTCGTCGACCGAAGCAGCAACGTTCAGCGTATCGGCAAACCCGAGCACCGGAGGCGTATCCAAAATAACGATATCGAATTGCGATTTAAGTTCTTCTACTAGCGCATCGATCCCGCTTGCAAGCAATTCGCGGGCCCTGACAGAAGGCGGCCCGGCGGGCAGAACTGTTAACAGGTCGATTGGCCCTGGAAGTAGGACATCATCCAAACAGGCCTTGTCTAGTAACAGTGATGTCAGGCCGATACGGTTTGGGACACTCAATGTCCTATGCAAATTGGGTTGCAGTAGGTCGCTATCCACTACTACAGTACGTTTTCCGAGCGCGGCTAATGCGGCAGCAAGGTTTACTACGACTGTCGTTTTGCCTTCTTGAGGCTGGCAGCTAATCACAGCCAGCGCGTGCAGGGGGGATACTGATTCCTTGAGCAACAGAGTGGAACGGATGCCTAACAGCGCTTCTGCAAACGGATTGCGGCTCACGCCAGGCAGCGCATCCGTGGAGGTCACCAGCGATTTCAGATCTGCGCCGTTTTTGACCTCAGGCAGGAAGCCTAGCAGTTCAATGCCCAGCGCATCACGAACCAGCCCAGGATCGCAGATTGTTCGATCCATTTCGCTTGCCACAATCGAGCCGATAATCCCCAAAAACCCAGACAGCAGAAAAGCAAACAGGAGAGTCAGCATGACGTGCGGGTAGACAGGCGCAGAGTTGGCGCGGGCCAAATTGACAATTCTGAATGCAGTTGAATGGTAGCCGGCGGTAACATCTGCAGAATCCAGGCGTTCCAGCAGATCGTTGTATATGGCTTTATCGGTGTCCGCCGTTTGTTTGAGAATCGCATACTGCACGCTCTCTCGATTAAAGTCGTCGAGCTGTGCTTTAACATCCGCCAATTCCTTTGCTGTCAATCCGGCCTGTACAGCTGCGGCCCGGGCCTGAGCTTCAATTTGAGCCGTGACGTGCTGCTGTTCCTTTTGAACCGCTTTGCTGATTTGTGTCAATTTGCGCTGCTGCTGCTCGTAGAGGTAATTCCCCGGGCCATACTTCGACGCAAGCGAGGCAAACTCTATTTCAGCTTGCTGCTGGGCCTGTAGCAAGGGAACCAGAGCGTCTCCGCGGTCCGAAACCAACAACGCGTCAAGACTTCCTTCCCTAGCAAGCGCAAGGTTTGCCTCGAGGGAACGCTGCTTGGACTGCTCGAGGTTCAATTCTTGCTGGAGTGAAGAGAGCTGCTGAGTCAACGGACTCGTCATGCTATCAGGATTGACGATGTTGTTTTCGCGCTCAAAGGCATTGAGAGCTAACTGGCTGTCTTTCATGCGGTCACCGAGTTCCTGAACCTGCTGCCGCATATACTGCGAAAGATTCAGTAGAGCACTGTTCCTGGTCTGATATTCGTGCTCAATAAACTGCTCGGCAAGGGCATTGGCTACGGCTGCAGCCTCGTCTGGGGAGGCACTACGATAAGAGATATTAATAAGATAGGTGCCCTCGACCAGGCTAACTTTAGTTCTGTTCGAGACTTTTGCAATCAACGCAGAAGGGCCTGGCGCTGACGAGCTATTATCAGCGGACTTCCACAGTCCCAATCTCAGGATTGCCGGCGCTATTACTGCCGGGCTGACAATTTCTTTCATATCGGTAGCAAGTTGGGGCCCCACAGTGACCTCACCAGAGTTGCCAGCTTGGTTGCCGACTACCTCAGCCGGGACCGAAGGATCGACGCGGATTGTGACCGTTCCCTGGTATTCCTTAGGAATCTGAAGCAAAATCAAAGCGGTGAACGCGACGGTTGCAACAACAAAGATGACAATATGCCATGCATGACGCCGGACTGCAGCCCAATATCGGAGCAATGCCAAACTGGCAGACGGCACAGTCGAGAAACCCGTAGGCGAGGGCCCACTAGGTCCCTCCTCTCTTCGGACCCCTGTTTGGACATTCGTTGTGGTCTTCGGTTCTACTTCAGCGAGATAGCGAAGTTTCATAGATTCTTAAATGGGATTGCCATCAAATGCATATCTTCAGCAACGTCAAGGCTATACCACTGCTAAAGACTGGCAATCCACATGATTCGAAATTGCCCAAAGGCGATCATCTGAAGACTTAGCAATGTGAGTCATTCGCTGTCGCCAGTCCTGATCCGTGTGAGTTCGGCCGAAAGCCGTTCTATCTTTCGATCCATATTTCTGATTTGAGTGAAGAACTCTTCCATGCGAGTACCCAGCAATTCATCTCGAGAGGGGCCGTCGAGAAGCGCGCGCATAGCGTCGCGTGTAAGATCTGAGATACTCCGCGCACCAGTTACAGTGCAAAGCTCTTTGAGAGCTGAGTACTCCTCTTCAGAGAGCCGGACACTGATGACGCGTGACCGAGTTTTCAGGATTGTCATGCCGGGATCGGAAATATTCGGCGAATGGAGTTAGCTCCGGCCACTTGGAAGGGTCGGATCGAATGGCAGGGTGCAAGAAGAGAGAATATCCACCGTTTTTTGAGAAATCAGCAGAGCAAACTTTTCTTATTTTAGCTAGGCTTCGCCCACTTCAGTCCCATATCCTGGAACTTCTTGGACAGACTCCGAAGCAAACCCGTCCGACCGTGTGGCGATCTATCTCGACTAAAACGTGCTTTATTAAAGCGGTAGCTAGTGAACTGCTCAGTTGTAACTTAAAGAAGTTCTTCGGGGTAATTCCAAAGTAATTCTACACAGAAATCTGGCGTCGAGTGTAATAAAACATGCAAATGTATACATGCCTTCGTATGACACCTGTAGGTTACCTTAGAGACACATGACTCCAGTCTTAGTCTATTTGGATTGTGAGTGACCCAAACTCGGTTGCCTGAGGTATATCCCCGAAATTCGGAATGGCGATTTTGAACGCAACTCGTCCGTTCCTGGAACGGATTCCACGAGAGATAAAGCATGGCCTTACTGCCTTTTAGAGACTGGAGCACCGGATCTGGGGCTAGCGACTGGCTGGTGCTGAACCCTCGTTAGCAATAAAGAGGCCGACCGCGGTACCGTCAATTGCGCCCACAATCGCTGCACCGAGGAGGGCCTTTTTGGCATCCGACATTCCGGTAGTACCACCTGCGGGAACACCACCTCCGGGGCTACCACTTTGGATCATTATCGTGCTCACTGCTATCACGCCAGCGATGCCTCCGGCTTGAGCGCCTGCAACCTGGGTGCCCGAAACTTCAACCACGTCGCCCTCATATTTTTGAAAGTCCTTACCAGTCAGCTCATACTTCCCGCCTGTATCGCGAATGAGGCAGAAATGCCCATTCTCGTAGAAGACCATTCCTATGCCCGAGAAGGCGGCGGAGCTTACGCTCTGTCCAGTTGCGTCTGCGACCTTCTGAATAGCAAAATTGTGCGCTAGGCCCGGACGGACGCTAGCCAGCAGGGTTCCATGGTCATCCATGACCTTAAATCCACCCGTCAACGCGGAGACTTCCACAGTGTTCCCCGTTTGCAAAGAAACGAGGCCGTGCGAATTTGGCGCGATTGGACTCACGCGAATGCCACCTGCTTGCAACTGGAAAGGACTGGAGGCTGTCAGCTCGCTCGCTCCCTGCTGCAACACAATACGGTCATGGTATAGCGTGCCGCGCGAGTCGGAAGCCATCGTAATCTCGACGTTGTCGCCAAGGCGCAAATCAGCGCTGGCTTGCTCAGTGTTTACCACTGATCCATCGAAGAGCGTAGCGTCGCCGTTGACTGTATAACCGTCAACGCGCATGTCTCCATGCGCGCTTGCAGTCCCAATCGAATGCGTTCCGGCCACTGCATAGGATGCCATGCAAAGCATAGCCGCGATCACGTGGATGTTCTTAGTCATCGCACCTCCTTCTCATGCCTTGAAGAAATAGTGTGAACACCCTGTCAGTGTTTCTTATATGCCAGAATCGCAGGCCCGTGCAAGATGAATCAACGATGCGCCCAATCATTCATGTATTGCATATGTCATACATTCGGACTTTGTCCAATGCACTCTCCTATGATTACAGCTTGTTGTTTGATGGTTGCTCCATAGTGCTATCCTTTGGCTGGACGGTGATGACTCTTCTTCATAGGTCTGCTGCCATTACACTGCGAATCGTAGTTGCAGTGGCGTGCTGCCTCGGGATTTGGTCTTCGTGGAAATTGGCGCGTGCAGATCACCTGTTCCATGAGGACACCGAGGCGTCCATACACTCGGCGATCGCTCTAGCTCCAGACGGCTGGAAGTACTACATGCGCCTGGCCCAGCTTGACCCGAAACATTCTCAGGACCTGCTGGCCACCGCGCTACGCCTCGACCGCTACAACGCCGAGGCGAACATCGAGATGGGACTGCAGTACGAATCCCAAGGCGACTATGTCAAGGCCGAACACTCCTTTCTGGAGGCCTACGCAGTCGACCACACGTACCTGCCCCGTTGGAGCCTTGCCAGCTACTACTTTCGCCGCGATAACATACCGGCATTTTGGACATGGGCCCGTAGCGCTGCCGCTATGCCTTCTAATGAAATTGGCGCCCTCCTTGAGCTATGCTGGCGCGTATCTCCCGATCCCGAACAGATAACATCAATGATCGCAAACGATAAGCCGGAGTTCCTTCGACAATACATCGATTTTTTGCAGTCAAAGAATCGGGCGGACGCGGCAGCGGTGTTGGCGTCGCAGCTGATCCGTTATGACAATCCAGCAGCGGATCGATCACGGATGCTCTCTGTCATCAACGGGCTCGTTACTGCCAATGACGCCGATGCTGCTATTTCGCTATGGCACTTGCTCATCGAGCGGCACTGGGTTTTTGCCGATGACACCACGCCCAACAATGCAGATTTTGCGCGGGCGCCGCTGCCCGTCAGCTTTGATTGGCTCCTTCCGGAGTATTCCGGCATGTATTCCTTGCCGGGACCGATGGGCCTGGAGACAGACTTTTCCGGGAATGAGCCGGAGAGCTGTATCATTGCTGAGCAAACGATTGTGCTCACACCCGGCAACTACGCCCTGGATTACTCCTACCAGACCTCAGATATTTCCCCTGATACCGGAATCCAATGGCAGATTGTCGACGCAAAGTCGAATGCAATTCTTGCGAGCTCCACCGATCTCTTCAGCAACGCACTTAAGCACGCAGTCCTCATGTTTTCTACTCCGCAAGGGGCTCCACTCCTCAGTCTTCGTCTCATTTATCGGCGCACGCCGGAAACGTCTCGAATTTCCGGTACACTCCTGGTACGATCGACGCGAATTCACGCTCAACCTTCGTCATAGCTTGCCCGGCGGGTGGTTGTCCCCGAGTCTGTTCATTTGCACCATGAGTATTCCGGCTCATCGTCTGAAAGGACTTAAACGGCACTGTGTGCAGAAGTGTCAACTGCAGTTGATAGCTTGGCCAATCGTCGCCTTTCCATATCCCGAGTTCGGGTCATATAGATAAGTCCTAGCATGAGGAACATCCAGCCGGAAACCGCAGGACGCGGAAACGGGAAATCCACGCATGCATGAAGCATGACCGCGACCAGACCCAGACCCCAAGGATGCCGAAGTGCAGTAGGAACAGCTGCTGCAAAGGGGATTAACACCAGCAGTAGAAAAGGAATTCCGCCACCGGCGGCGAATTCTGCCCAATCGTTATGAGCATGATTGGCGTAGAAGGGGAAGTCCCTGGTCGCATATTGCTGGTAGACTTCTGTGAATGTGCCCAGGCCGTAGCCGGTCAACGGCCGGTGTTTCGCCATCTCCACCGCTGCTCCTATGTACTCCCGGCGCACTAAATATGAATCCTTCAGATCAGACTGATGCCAGACTCTCTGCCAGCCAGCAGCCACCGTGAACACCGCTGCAAGGATTGGAACCATAACAAGCATCGCCACCACGGAACGGATTTGCCGTCCAGTCTTCGGGTCCCGCAATTTTGCCAGCCCAATTGCCAGAACAGCCAATACCTCGGCAGTGCAGAGTGCCATGCCGGTACGCGAAGCTGAGCTGATAACAGACGCATATAGGACGCCGCCGGCCAGGCCGTACCACCTTGATTTCCGACCGTCGCGCAAAGCGCGCCAGAAGGCTATCGGCAAAGCCAATTCCACAAATTGTGCATAGTTGTTATGAGACGGAAAGGTTGCATAAACATCCGGATACCCAGTCGGGAAAATCCAAAAAACATGCCCCCTTGATGTAAAAAGCTGGGTCAGGCATAGCAGAGCCATCGCCGTTGCAAAGCAAAGAAACGCGCCCAATACGATGTGCTCGCCTCGTTTGGTTCGAGCGACTGTTTGGCTGAGGAAGAATACCCCTGCAAGAGCACCCCAGCGCAACACGGCTTCTCGGGTCTCAAGGGTGGAGGCTGTAACGTGCGCTAGTAGCTGAACAAGCCCCCAAACCGGTATCAAATACACAAGCCATGGCGTCCAGCCACCGGCGAGGCGTTCCGTCCTCCCCCGAATCCCTGCGAGAAGGTATACGGCAACAAGGAGGAAGATGCCAGCCTGGAAGGACTGGAGCGGCCAGGAGCTCCGCACGAAGACGGTGGCTGTCGAGTAGATCAGCAGGAACAGCAAACATATGCGAACGATGACCGTCTCGCGGTCATCGGCTGGAAGGGTCGTACCATCCCACCCCGACTCTCGCAGTCCTGTTCCAGACCACGCTTTAAGGAGACGGCTAAGAGCATGTTCTCGCATGCGATATGGACTGTCCCTCGCTTTCTCTTTCCCAGCTTTGCCCGCTTTTGTCAAATTATGAAGCGCGAGCTTGGATTCAAACAAACGGTCAGCTCAATCCGAACCCATCTGAAACTGGTGACGGAGAAATGGGATGCGCTTTTACCCATAGGGCTATATTGGGTTCTTTAGTAATTGTCCGCCTATTACGTGGCTAGAGATTATCAACACAACCTTTGTATGACAAATGCCATCCACATTAACACCTACGTTAATTTCGGTACTTTCGGGAGATTTTTTCATCGATTTGTAGTACTATCGTCCTCGATTTGTAGTACATTAAGACAAATCCTTCGATTTTGATGGGTACTAAAGTAATATTATTGTGGTTACAACGGCTGTCGTGTTTCTGAATTTTAGATGCAGGATCACGGAGCCGAATTGAGAGTTATCGACCTTCCTAGAAGACACAACGCTTCAGTACGGACCCTTGCAAGCTGCTTTATCTCCTTGGTCTGCGGAAGCTTCTTTCCAGCAGTGCGGTGATCGTGCGCCCGGCGGAAAGAAGAGGATTGAGCCACTCAAGAGCGGGTGGCTTTCGTAGCAAGACGAGCTAAACCAGAAAGACCACATTATGAATCGGTCGCCAAGGGGTGCGCTATGCAAGCAGAGCCGTGGCACGTCCTGTACGTTTTCTCAAATTCTGAAAAGCGAGTCTCACAACTTCTTACGGTACGCGCAGTGGAGAACTATCTGCCACTTTATCGAGAGCGCGTAAGGTGGACTGACAGAACTGTCGTTGCCGAGCGGCCGCTCTTTTCAGGTTATGTATTCGCTCGGTTCCCGCCTCAATCGAGAATTACCGTCATTAGCACCCCGGGTGTGGTGCGTTCGCTCGGGGATCAGGAAGGAAGCCTGGTCAGCTCCGCCGTAGTGGACAAGATCAGAGAGGGGCTGGCCAGCGGATGCTTGCTGAGGCCGCACCCCGGCGTCTCGAAGGGAACGCGGGTGCGGGTGCGTTGCGGTGTCTTTGACGGGGTTCAAGGTGTTGTAACGGAATTTCGTCAACAGTGCAGGGTGATCATTACCCTTGCTGCTGTCCAACAAAGCTTTTCATTGGAAGTAGCACTCACAGACATCGAGATTGTGAAGGAGCCCTCTGCCGGGGCTGATGGCAACCAACAATCTCCCGGTGAGCGTTGGTTACCATCGACGCCGAGAAGTCCTGAAGTACCGCAAAGGCGTCTTCAATCGAGTGCGCCTTGAGCAACTCATGTCATTCCTCTCGATTGACCTCGATCAGCGAGCTGCCGTTCCGTTCTTTGCTCCTCAGTCAATATGCGCCATCCGGATCGCATCTTTGTACGGATACGGATTGATCAACACACCGTAAATCACGCTGAGGACTGACGTAGTGGCGCCGAACACGAAGGCCAGCGAAAGCACGGCTACGTGGTATACGCATGGTTTCTCAAGATCTGCCGGATTGCAAAGCGAAGATCCTGCGATAGTGCGGCCATGCGTTCGCCTCCCGGCACGCTCAGTCGACCCGATAGGGATACATGGTTGCGCAGTATTTGGTCCCTTAGCATTCCCAAATTCATTAGAGGCCGACTTTTGCTGGCCTTCTTCCTGAATCAACCCTCTTCAGCAAAATCCTGAAGTTTACTTCGGCATTGATCAGCACCATACAGGTTGCCCATACAGTAGATCGGAGGTTCGAATCGGTTTCGGCGAAATATAAATCCACGAAGGCTGACCAGTTGCACCGCCATCCTAAACGGGACTCTTCAGCATCGCCCTCTTGATGCCTGCTTTGGTGCATGCTAGACGAATCCGCCTCGGCTGACTCCTTCCACTGGCTGTCCGCTCCTGACCTGGCCGCCTATTGTCCGGCTATCAAGATCGCGTGAGTTTCTTTAATCCTTTTGGGTTTTATAGTTTAGGCACAACCTGCCGCTTGAGCGAAACGGAATCGGCAAGAGCCGATATTGACTGGAGCCGCCTTTCAAATCCACACTACAACTAGACTGTTCCTATGAGGACCTGCACGCCGCTTGAGTGGTGAAGCTGAGAAAAGAGATCCGATGGAGCTTTCCCCACATCCTTCCGCAGAACCTGCATCGAGCACAAATGACCTGCAGTACGGGTCAGTACGCTTTTCCTCCGAATCCGTGCTGGATACCCTGCGGTTGATTCTCGCCGGCGCTCCTTTGGCAGAGGTGTTGACCATCATTGCTCAGTTGGTTGAATCGCGGGGTGATGGGACATTATGTACGATCTGGCTTCCGGATGATAGCGGGAAGCACCTTTATTGTGCAGCGGCACCAAGTCTTCCTGGATTTATTGCTCACGCCGGGTCCATGCTGATCGGCCCGAAGGGTGGATCGTGCGGTGCGGCCGTTTGCCGAAGGGAGCCGGTATATGTAACGGATATTCTCGAAGATCCGATATGGGACGTTTATCGTGACCGGCTCTCGCCTTTTGGAATTCGTGCAGTGTGGTCGCGGCCCCTGTTCACGGCCGAAGGCAAACTCCTCGGGACGTTCGCGATTCACTATCGCGAAGCGCGCAGCCCCAGCAGCGGCGATCTGCAATTGATCGAAAATGCCAGCCATATCGCGGGCATCGCAATTGAGCGGCACCTTAACGAAGAAAGCTTACGGATCGAACGCGATCGGCTGCGGCTGCTTCTGGAGATTACAAGCAGCATGACCTCGAAGCTAGACCTTCGCGGCCTGGTGGAGACACTGTCTACCGATTTGTTAAAAGTGACACGGTGCGACTTTTGCGGCCTGTTGTTGCCCAAGGCGGATAGTGGTCAATTCCGTTTGACCGTTCTGTATAACCCGGAAAGTCGAAATGCAATCTGCGACGGCACAATTGTTCCGATCAAAGGATCCACTTGCGGTAAGGCTTTCTTGTCCGGCAAGAATGAACTGATAAACAATCTTGAAGACCTAAAGGACGACCCTGAAAGCTTTGGGAGCTGTGAAGGACGGCTTTTCTATGAGCGAGTAGTAGCGGAAGGCCTGAAGTCGGGATGCGAACTGCCACTCTCCGGTCGCCGAGGCATCATAGGCGTGCTGGGCGCTTTCAGCCGCTCGGAGAGAGCTTTCAGCGTGGATGAATTTTCCTATCTCGAACAGGTGGCCCGGCAAGTAGCCATCGCGGTTGAAAATGCGCTCGACTTCGAAAAGGCAACGGAAGACCGGGTGAGTGAAACCAAGCAAAGACTATACCTCGAAGAAGAACTCCGCGCTGAGTTTGGGGACATCGTCGGCGACAGTCCTGCTCTGAAAAACGCCCTACACCTCGTATCGGTAGTGGCGCCTACGGATTCGAGCGTTCTAATTCAGGGGGAAACAGGCACTGGGAAAGAGTTGATTGCACGTGCCATTCACAATGTGAGCGGCCGCCGTGGGCGGGCCTTTGTCAAATTGAATTGCGCCGCAATCCCACTTGGGCTCCTTGAAAGTGAGTTGTTCGGCCACGAGAAAGGAGCGTTCACCGGAGCCATAGCGCAGAAGACGGGACGCTTTGAGCTGGCAGACAAGGGCACTCTCTTCCTGGATGAAGTCGGGGACATTCCTTTGGAACTTCAGGCGAAACTGCTGCGCGTTCTCCAGGAGCAAGAATTTGAGAGGCTCGGCAGTAACCGAACTCGCAAGGTGGACGTCCGTCTTATAGCCGCGACCCATCGCGACTTGTCAGCGATGGTAAAGCAAATGGCGTTCCGAGAAGACCTTTACTATCGGCTGAAAGTATTCCCGATCAATGTGCCTGCCCTACGGCACCGCACTGAGGACATTCCCAAGCTGGTTTATCACTTCACGGCGCTGTACGCGCAACGAATGAAGAAAAGCATTGAAACAATTCCTGTAGAGACAATGGATGCTCTCATACGCTACCGCTGGCCGGGAAATGTTCGCGAACTACGGAACTTTATCGAAAGGGCCGTGATCCTTTCTCCTCACACGGTTTTGCGGGCGCCGATCTCCGAGCTGGAGCCTTTCATCGCTGCAAAAGAGCCAAATCTGCCGATGACTGGACTCGAAGAACTGGAACGAGATCACATCGTACGCGCCCTTGAATTAAGCAATTGGGTTGTGGGCGGACAGAATGGCGCGGCCCAGCGGTTGGGGTTGAAGCGCACGTCCCTTGTCTACAAGATGCGGAAGTTTCGGATCAACCGTCCTGCCCCTTCACAACAAGACAGGACGGCGTTTTAGAAAATTGTCTGCATTCGCTCGGCAGCCCTCTCCTGCAGAGCGCCACGACAGTTGTCGCGGCGACCGCCCGTCAGTGGCGAATATCGGTCACAAATTCGTCATTCAAGATACGAAAATATGCCGGACTCCTCCTACTCACAACTTCTTGTAGGGAAGGCACTTTTTTGATTTTTAGCATCTCCTGCGAGTCAGATTTTGCTGTGGTAAGCAGGTTGCATAGGTGCAAGTAGCAGACGCGGAATGCACATTGCACTCAGTTGCACCATATCACCAAGTCCCCGCTTGCCCTTGGGATAGCCACCAATGATCTGAGACCATGTCAATTCTCGAATCTAAGTACAAAGCTGTGCGGTCGATGTCGCGCTCTCTTGCCGCGAGTTTGTCCGCCGAGGATCAAATGGTCCAGTCCTGTCCTGAAGCGAATCCCGTGAAGTGGCACCAAGCCCATACCACATGGTTCTTCGAGACATTCGTGCTACGACCATTTCTCGCTGGCTATAAGCCATTTCGCGAGGAGTTTTATCACCTATTCAACGGCATTATCAGCTACCCGGGAGAGGAGATCCCGTGGAAAAATCTGCGAGCCTCGTTTTCTCGCCCGTCGCTCAATGAGATTTTGGCGCTTCGCGCACATGTCGATTATGAAATGACGAGACTGTTTGCGCGTTCCATGGATGCCGAAGTATCACGGCGCATTTTGCTCGGTCTGAATCACGAGCAACAGCACCAGGAGCTCATACTCACGGACATTAAGCACGCATTTTTCTCGAACCCATTACATCCTTCCTACAAAGAGGCGCCCCTGTGCAGTGAGTTCGGGCAAACCACCCCGACGCTGGCATGGCACAGTGTCCAAGGTGGATTGGTTGAAATCGGCCATGCTGTGAACGGGGAGGACCCACTGGATTTCTACTTTGACAACGAAACTCCATGTCACAGGGTTTATCTGGAGCCGTTCAGTATCGCAAACCGTGAAGTCACGTGCCGCGAATATCTCGAGTTCATGTCGGATGATGCATATACGCGTCCAGAGCTTTGGTTGTCCGACGGTTGGGATACCGTCAGGCAGGAGGCGTGGCAAGCCCCTTTGTATTGGGACCATGACCCCGACGATGAAACGGGTTGGCGCGTTTTCTCATTGCGGGGATGGCATGGCCTCTCCATCCTTCTCGACACGCCTGTGTGCCACATCAGCTTTTTCGAGGCGGACGCATTCGCGCGCTGGCGCGGTTGCCGCCTCCCAACCGAGGCGGAATGGGAATTCGTTGCCGCCCACGAATTATGCACCGGAAATCTGTTGGATACGGGGCGACTCCATCCGGCAGCGGCAGCCGGCGAGGCCATTCAACAGTTCTATGGCGATTGCTGGGAGTGGACTGCAAGCGCCTGCACCAGCTATACGGGGTATAAGCCTCTTCGCGGCGCTCTGCACGAATCGAACGAAAAATTTATGCCTGGTCAGATGGTTTTGCGCGGAGGGTCCTGCGTCACGCCTGCCGATCACATGCGTGCCACTTATCGCAATTTCTATAAGCCTGGAACCAGGTGGCAATTCGCAGGAATCCGTTTGGCGGCATGACAAATGCTGCTTTCAGCGGTGGATATTGATTCAAAGAAGCCGAGGATCTTATCCGGCAAATACGTAGGCTTCAGGGCTGGTACAGGCGTACGTCAATTGCCCTGTTCGCCGTCCATAAGACACTCATCGATCCAGTGCGAAGAACCTCTCTTTGATTCGTGCCACAACTACGGAGCATTCGCGTATCTGAATGAGTCTCATGACCAATTCCTGACAGTGTTGGTCATTCGACACCGCTTCGTCACCTGGATACGGAGCGTTGCTTTTTCCCTCTCAAGGCGACGCTATTGGGAACTCAGCAGTTAGCTTCACAGGTGGTCGCCCATTATGGCGCTGCGAACTTGGCATCTCGGTTGCACTCGCTCAGTTAACACATGCTGCGTCTTCACAGAGCCGGCGCACCAAGCATGAGCTGATCGTTGGCCCGATGTAGTTCATTCTGCCCCAAGCTGATGTGCCGCTGTGCCGTAGGAGTGTGGCAAGAGGGCCCATCGACAGGCCGCCCCACATAACCGTATCAACTGCAAGAAGAGAGGAGTCATTATGAGTCGGGTTCTGTCAGAACAAGCACTGAATGCAGAGATTGGATCGCAGCAGCCGGAATCCCCAGCAGGTCAGGCAGTAGCTCAATCCGCTGTGCCTGTGACATCTGTCCACCGAGTGGAGGCGGACGGCATCCGGATTTTCTATCGATCTGCTGGCGACGCAGATGCTCCCGTTCTGCTCCTGCTGCATGGCTTTCCAACGTCATCTTTTATGTTCCGCAATCTCATTCCGCGCCTTGCGGATGAATACCGTGTGATCGCGCCCGATCTGCCAGGATTTGGATTCACGGAGGTTCCAAAAGAGCGGAGATATGCGTATACGTTCGACGCTTTGACAGGCACGATTGAGGCCTTTGCTGATGCGCTTGGCCTCAGCCGCTATGCGATCTATGTGTTTGACTATGGCGCCCCAACCGGTTTGCGGCTGGCGATGCGGCATCCGGAACGAGTAACAGCCATCATTTCGCAGAATGGCAATGCCTATGAAGAGGGCCTCGGCGATGCGTGGGGGCCGATCAGGAAATATTGGTCTGAGCCTATAGCAGAAAACAGAGAGGTACTCCGCCAAAACATCCTTACTTTTGAGGCAACACGTTGGCAGTACACGCACGGCGTAGCGAATCCCGAAGAGGTTGCTCCTGAGTCGTACACGCTGGATGCGGCTTTGCTGGAGCGCCCGGGAAACAAAGAAATTCAGCTTGATCTATTCCTGGATTATGCATCGAACGTAAAGCTCTATCCGAAGTTTCAGGAGTATTTTCGCCAGGCAAAACCGCCGCTACTGGCGATCTGGGGAAAGAACGATCCGTTCTTCATTCCTCCCGGAGCAGAGGCATTTAAAAAAGACATTCCCAAAGCGCAGGTGCAGTTTCTGGAAACAGGCCACTTCGCCATTGAAACGCATGCCGTGGAAATTGCCGCTGCGATGAAGGAGTTTCTCAAGGCAAACGGCGTATCCGCAAAACGGGAGAAGGCGGTGTCTCGTTGAAGTCTTCATCCAAGGCGGGCACGGCCATCCTCGTACATGGAGCCTGGGCTGACGGATCGAGCTGGAGCAACATCATTCTTCCCCTGCGGAGCAAGGGGATGAGCGTCATCGCAGCCCCCATTCCGCTTACATCGCTCACGGATGACGCGGCCGCTCTTCAACGTGTGATCGAAAGGGTGGATGGTCCCATCGTTCTCGTGGGGCACGCGTATGCGGGGGCTGTGATTGCTGCGGTGCGTGATGATCGGGTGAAGTCGCTGGTATACATCGCAGCACTGGCGCCGGATGAGGGTGAAACTGTTGCGGATGTCTTCTATCGCACTGCACCTCATCCGGAGGCGCCGAAGCTCGCGCCAGATGCAAACGGACTGATCTGGATGCCGGAGGATGGTTTTGGCCATGCGGTGGCGCACAAGGCGTCCCCGGACCAGCTTGCCATCATGGCTGCGGTGCAGCGGCCAATCGCTGTGCAGTGTATTCAGGAAAAAGCCCCGCCGCCTGCGTGGAAGACAACGTCATCGTGGTACCTGATCGCCGAGGAAGATCGCATGATTAGCGCGGAGAACCAGCGCTTTATGGCCGGCCGAATGAGCGCAACTGTCCGGTCACACGCCGTAGATCACACCCCGATGTACACAGCGCCGAATTTCGTGGTTGACGTTGTTCTGGAAGCGTCGCGACAGACGAATCGCAAAAAGGGCTGAGGAAACCATGAGAAGCAGTTCTGTTGCCATCGTGACTGGGGCAAGCCAGGGAATTGGCCGCGCGACAGCGTTGCGATTGGCACACGATTTCTCCGCTGTTGTACTCGCTGCTCGAAATAAGGATGAACTGCAAAAAACCGCCGCAGGCGTTAACGCTGCGGGGGCGGAGTCGATGGTCTGCGCGCTCGACTTACGCGAGCCGCAGTTAGCAGAAAACCTTGTGAACAAAGTCCTCGACCGATTCAGCAGAATCGACGCCCTGCTGAACATTGCGGGAGCGGTTCCACAAATTGACCTGTTCAAAATGACCGATGCTCAGTGGGAGGATGGTCTGGCCCTCAAGCTCCACGGCGCGCGACGTCTGACGATATGTGCCTGGGATGCATTGAAAGCCTCGAAGGGATCAGTCGTTCTGATCTCGGGTAGCGCCGCTCTCGACCCAAAGCCCGCGTTCGCCGCAGTCGCAGCGATTAATGCTGCGATTATCGTGCTCGCAAAAGCATTTGCGGAGCAGGGCATCAAGGACGGCGTCCAGGTCAACAGCGTCATTCCAGGCGCAGTGATGACCGCACGGAGGCGTTCCTTCTTTGAGAAGTGGGCCCCGGCGCACAACCTCAGCATCGAGGACGCCATGGAGAAGTTTCCAGAGGAAGTCGGCATCGCGCGTTTTGGCAAACCGGAGGAAATTGCTGACCTGATGGCCTTCATGGTGTCGCCCGCGGCGAAGTGGATGACTGGAGCCTCCGTGCGGATGGATGGTGGCGAAATCAAAGGCATCTGATGGGGGAACTCTAAGGCAAAGTTACATTTCGTCCGGAGACCGCTGGAGGCAGCACCAAGAGCATGAATTACAGTATTCAAAGCAAAGAATCGGAACTGATTGCCGCTATTCTGGCAGGAGATATCCAGCTATATCACCAGTTGATCCGACCCTATCAGCGGGGCGTTTATCTCATGGCGCTCTCCTGCGTGAAAAATGAGGAGGACGCCGAGGACGTTGTGCAGGAAACTTTTCTCCGGGCCTTTCGGAATTTATGTACCTTCCGCGGCGATTCGAAGTTCAATACGTGGCTCATCAGCATTGCGCTGAACGAGGCGAGAAACCGGTTACGGCGACTGGCGGCCACGCGGATCGTCTCTCTTGATCAACATAGAGACGATGAGACGCCTGTATCTCCGGCACTTTTGGCCGATTGGCGAGAACTGCCTTCGGAAACTGTCGAGCGCGGAGAACTCAGAAAGTTAATCAAGGAAGCCGTTGAGATGCTGCCGAATATTTACCAGCAGGTGCTTCTGTTGCGCGATGTGGAAGAACTCAACGTAAATGAGACCGCACATATCCTGGGAATCAGTGCTTCGCTGGTGAAGGTCAGATTGCACCGGGCCCGCATGATGCTACAAAAGCTTCTGGCGCCACAGTTGAACGCAGCTACACGCCCTCCGCGCACTGCGACAACCCGCATGACTAGAGTTCGTCACTGCCAGCTATCCGCCGCACCTTCATTAAGCGGAGATTGAGATTTATTCGGGCGCTGCAAATTTATGCGAGAGCTACCGAGACCGCGATTCACCGGCGCTTGCCCTCTTCAGAATGCCGTAGGTATAGATCCGTTTCCGGGCAGACGGTCTTCGTCTATGGCAAAGTGATGCAGCTAGCGCTCGGCCTGCGCGCACCACTAGCGATTAACGGGAACCTCAATTTCGTCGGCTCACAGCGTCCGGAATCCTTACCGTGTTCACTCCAAGCACAAAGGCCGGCTCTCAGCCGGCCTTTTTCTCCCGAGCAAAATTCCTCTCAGTAAATCCTGAAGTTCACCTCA
Source organism: Acidobacteriaceae bacterium (assembly GCA_030039895.1). Taxonomy (GTDB): domain Bacteria; phylum Acidobacteriota; class Terriglobia; order Terriglobales; family Acidobacteriaceae; genus Silvibacterium. The sequence goes on from JASHUR010000267.1 coordinate 17,185, forward strand.
ACGTCGATCAGCACCGGAACCGGATGCCCGTGGTAATATGCCGGACGGAACTTGTACTGCCGCACTGCTTCCACTGCCTTCTGATCCAGGCCCATGCCCAGCGGCCTTACCACCTGGATGTTCTGCGGATTCCCGTGCGTGTC
>JASHUR010000268.1 GCA_030039895.1 Acidobacteriaceae bacterium
GAAGACATCCTTGAGGGAGCGACGCTGCTGCGCAACACAATGAAGAGCGCCATCTTCGGTCCAGTGGTTGTTCTTACTGCCTGATCCATTCTCCGGGGGACATCGCAAGTGCAGAGTCAGTGTCCATCCAGACCTGGGGTAGCAGAGGGAGCGGGATACTTCGCCGTTCCCGGTGCGTACCTTCATACGGTGCTGCATCGGGTGGCGGATCCGGTCGCTCGTGTTCTCCTTGTGGGACCGTTTGCCTCAGAACGGTATTTTGCGTATCACACCTGGGTACGGTGGGCCCGGTATCTGGCGGCGAGGCGTATCGAAGTTCTTCGGTATGACTATCGCGGCATAGGAGAGAGCACGGGCGTTTTTGAAGAGATGAGCTTTGATGACTGGAACGAAGACGTCCAGCTGCTGGCGGGCTGGTTCGCGGAACAGTCTCCGAAGGTCCCATTTCTTCTGCATGGCCTGGAGCTAGGCGCCATTCTCGCGGGCCGGGTCTTCCATGCGGGTGCGGGGGACGCATTGCTGCTGTGGACCCTGCCGGCGGACGCGAACCAGGTGCTCCACTCCACGTTGCTGCGCTGGTCCGGGCTGGAGCAAATCTATGAGTCTCCAGAGAGCCGGAAGACAGCCTCGGAATATATCCGGCAACTGGAGCAGGGCTTCCCGGTTGAAGTGCAGGGGTATCAGTGGTCGAGCCGTCTTTGGCACGACTCATTTGGCTTCAGCCACCCCGAGGAACTGAGAGATGAAAACAGAGGCAGCGAGGTTCATGGTAAGCCGGTCAGGCTGGTGAAATTCGGCAGGGACGCTCATGCGCTGACCATGCCCTATGTGCGCTTTGACGAAGTGAAAGACCTCAGCCCGTTATATGCAGAAAATTACGATTGGATTACCGGGGCCCTGGCGCTGCCGCATGGAGAAGCGCAATGAAGGAAACGATTGAAGGGCGCGAGCTGTTCGCTCTGAACCAATTCGACGTGATCCTTCGAGGCACGTACCACAGGCCCCGCGCCGACAAGACTGGAGCGGAAACGGAGCATAGCGGGCGGGAACAAGTCGGCATGCTGTTTTTGCCAGGCCTCTCCGCCATCCGGTCAGCGAAGGGTGATTCGGCAGTCTACTGGGCTGATGCGTTTGCTGACCACGGTTATCCCTCGTTTCGGCTGGATCTGCCCGGTTTCGGAGACTCTGAAGGCGACCCTCCGGCCGAGGTGCTCAACTTTATTAACGATGGAGGCTTTGCGCCTGCTGCTGCCCTTGCGATGGACCAACTTGCGTTGAGATTCAATTTGTCAGGGTTTGTCGTTGTGGGGCACTGTTCAGGCTCAATTTCCGCGATCTTCGCCGCGGCTGCCAATACAAAATGCAGGGGTCTGGTGCTGCTGGACCCCTACTTTTATCTGGCGCAGCCAGTAAAAGGATCAAAGTACCGCAGGATGGCCCACAACCTGGCCCTGCAAAGCCGTATCGAGAAGGTCCTGATTCGCGGCTATGACTTTTCCAAGCAAGTTCTGCTGTCTCTTCACGGAAACGGGCTGCCCGAGAATGCCAACCATCGTCTGCTCCACTGCTGGAAAGAAGTCTCGTCTGCAGGCCTGCCTATCCTGATCATCAAGCGGTCAGACAGAGACGGGTGTGGCGCCAAACCGAGGCCCGGCGAGTTCGATTATCTGCCACACGTGCTGAAACTGGCAGGCCGGGAAGCCCGGGTAGTGGTCAAGGTGACTGAAGGGGCAAATCATTCGTTTGCCAACCATGTTGGCCGCACGGCTGTGCGGCATGAGACAGAACAGTGGCTTGATGCCCACTTTCCGCTGGCAGAAAGCGGAGAGCCCACGGCCAGCGGCAGTCGCGTGGAGTTTGCGCACAGCGGCATGGCGGCCGAGACAATAAGCGCCAATTGAGTGAATGAGCATTTGTTGAACGACAAGAAGGACGGAGAATGACTGCAACGATTCGATCTGAGATTGAGGCCCAATTTATTCAGGTTGCTCAGGAACAGGGCAACCGACTTGCACCCTTGACAGATGACCTAGCGCTCCTTGACTCGGGGCTCGATTCACTCTGCTTCGCGATCATCGTAGCTCGACTGGAGGGTCTGTTGGGCGTTGATCCCTTCACCCTTTCGGACGATGTACTGTTCCCGGTAACGTTTGGAGACTTTGTCAGGCTTTATGAAAACGCAACAAAATAATCGAACCTCGCTTTGGCACGCGCTCCGTTCGGCTGGTGATCTTACCGGCCGGTATTTATACGGAGTGGAAGGCACAATCGCAATGAGCGATTTGATTGCCGGCACGACGCTGTATGGCCGGGGCGAAGAGCTGTGCGGGCGATCTGTCCTGGTGATGACGGCCAACCAATTCACCACAGCATCGGCCCTCATTGAACTCGATGGGATTGCCCGGCGCATCGTCATTTGTCCTCCGGATTTGGCGGCCGCGCATTTACCCTTTGTGATCGATACGGCCGAGGTGGATGCGATCGTATCCGACCGGGCGATGTTCTCATTTGGCAGCCCGCGGCCGCTGATCTTTTGCCCCTGTAGCAAGGAGATCGGGTCGAGGAACTATGAACGGACCGTGCAGTACGAGACGGAATGGGTCCTGCTGACCTCAGGAACCACGGGCGTGCCGAAGCTGGTGCTGCATACACTGGCGAGCCTGGCGGGCGCCATCGACACCGGGAACCATTCGGCTGAAGAGGTGGTCTGGAGCACGTTCTATGACATCCGCCGCTATGGCGGGTTGCAGATTCTTCTTCGCGCAGCGCTCACAGGCAAGTCGCTGGTGCTGACCAGCATGCAGGAGCCTACGACTGATTTTCTAGCCAGAGCCGGAGCACACGGAGTTACGAACATTTCAGGAACGCCGTCGCAGTGGCGTCGCGCGCTGATGAGCCCCGCGGCGAACCGGATCAATCCGAATTATGTGCGACTGTCCGGAGAGATTGCAGACCAGGCGATCCTGAACCGGCTGCGTTCGGTTTACCCCGGAGCCAGGCTGATCCATGCGTTCGCTTCGACGGAGGCAGGCGTCGCATTTGAAGTGAGCGACGGCAACGCAGGGCTTCCCGCCGAGGTCATTATGCAGACGCCCGATGTGGAAATGAAGGTAGAAGAGGGTTCGCTGAGGATTCGCTCCGCCCGCACGGCGAGTTGCTATCTGGGAGCAAACGCGCCTGCGATCAAGGACGCAGACGGCTTTGTTGACACGGGCGACATGCTCGAGCTCAAGGACAAACGGTACCACTTTGTGGGCCGCCGCGATGGGATGATCAATGTCGGCGGTTTGAAGGTGCACCCGGAAGAAGTGGAAGCGGTGATCAACCGGCATCCGGAGGTGCAGAGCTCTCTGGTGCGGACCAGAAAAAATCCGGTGACAGGCTCGCTTGTTGTTGCGGACGTGGTTTTGAGGAGATCGCCGCAGGCAGCAGTGAAGCTGGACATGCGCGAGATCCAGGACGACATCGTGCTGTTGTGCCGCGAATCACTTTCGTCCTACAAGGTCCCGGCGGCGATCAACTTCGTTCCTGCTCTGGCGGTTGGCGAATCGGGGAAGATGATCCGCTGCAATGCGTAACGTTATCGTCACAGGCGGGAGCCGTGGCATCGGGCTCGGCATCTGTCGGAAGCTGGCCGCGGAGGGATACCGCGTCATCGCAATTGCACGGACACAGAACGGCCAACTTGCCGAGGCCATGCGGGAGGCGGAGGACAGGAATCCCGGATCATTCCAATTCGTATCTTTCGATCTTTCCGCGATTGACAGCATTCCCGACCTGGTGCAAACGCTGCACAAGGGACATGGGGCGATTTATGGGCTGGTGAACAACGCCGGCATCAGCTTCCACGGGATTCTGAGCCAAATGCCCACGGCGCAGATTGAACAGCTGGTGCGGGTAAACACGACTTCACCGATTGTGCTGACGAAATATGTCGTACGCACAATGATGGCAGGCGGAGGCGGACGCATTGTCAACATCGCGTCCATCATTGCATCGACCGGATACAGCGGCCTGTCGGTGTACGGCGCTACCAAATCCTCTCTGACCGGCTTCACTCGCTCTTTGGCTCGTGAGGTCGGCCGCATGGGCATCACGGTAAATTCGGTTGCTCCCGGGTTTATCGACACGGACCTGACCCAGAGCGTGCAGGGGGAGCACCGACAGAAGATTGAGCACCGCAGTGCATTGCGACGTCTGGCTGAGATCGATGACGTGGCGAACGCAGTGGAATTTCTGCTCAGCGAGAGGGCCAAAAACATCACAGGCACGGTACTTACCGTGGATGCAGGGAATACGGCTTGATTGAACTTCAGACATCGCCTCAGGTCAAAGCAGACAGCTCCGCAGCGCAGTGCTGGTTACGCGCTCTGGAGCTGACGGCACCGATTCCTCGAACGCGCAACCGCTTAGTGTCCACCGTGATCGAGGAGGTCGCCGGGCGCAGCGGAGAGGCTGCTGCACTACTGTCTGATCGTGAGTGCTTCACCTATCGGGAGCTCATGGCGCGCGCAAACCAGTACGCGCGGTGGGCTCTCGATCAGGCGATCGCGCCGGGCGATGTTGTCGGCCTGTTAATGACGAACCGGCCGGAATACTTTGCCGTATGGCTGGGTATCACGAGTGTGGGCGGCGTTGTGGCGCTGTTGAACACAAATCTTACCGGGCCTTCGCTCGCACATTGCATCCATCTCGCCCGCCCAAAGCATCTGATTGCCGCCACGGAGTTCACGGATGCGCTGGCGACTGCGGCACCTCATCTGACGGACTTGCCAGAAATCTGGATTCACGGCGGCGATCAAAGCCATGGCCAGCGTATCGATCACGCGATACGGCAGTACTCCGGCGAAAAGCCGGACAGCAGCGGGCGGGTCCTGCCGACGATCGAAGACAAGGCGCTCTACATTTACACTTCCGGGACTACGGGGCTGCCCAAGGCCGTGAATGTAAGCCATGCGCGGATTCTGCAGTGGAGCCTGTGGTTCGCGGGCATGATGGGCACCAAGCCGGAAGACCGCATGTACAGCTGCCTGCCGATGTATCACAGCATTGGCGGCGTGCTGGTGCCGGGCGCCATGCTTGCGAGTGGAGGCAGCGTCGTTATCAGGGAGAAGTTCTCAGCCAGCCGCTTCTGGAGCGATGTTGTGCGCTGGGACTGCACGATGTTCCAGTACATCGGAGAATTCTGCCGTTATCTGCTGCATGCTGCGCCCGATGCAACGGATGAGCCGAATCATCGGATTCGGCTAGCATGCGGCAACGGGCTGGCGGCGGACATATGGGAGGATTTCAAGAGCCGCTTTGCCATTCCGCGAGTCCTGGAATTTTACGCATCGACGGAGGGCGCGGTATCACTCTTCAATGCGGAAGGGAAGCGCGGTGCGATCGGCCGCGTTCCTCCGTATCTTGCGCATCGCTTTTCGCCGGCCCTGGTGAAGTTCGATGTGGAGCAAGGCGAGCCAGTTCGTAACGCCGATGGATTTTGCATTCCCTGCGCCGTGAATGAGCCCGGCGAGGCCCTGGGCCAACTGGTCGATAGCGCAGCGAACGCCGGCAATCGCTTTGACGGCTACACCGACCAGCAGGCATCTGAGAAGAAGATCCTGCGCAATGTCCTCAAGCCGGGCGATGCATGGGTACGCACCGGCGACCTGATGCGCAGAGACGAGAAGGGTTTTTTCTATTTTGTCGACCGTGTTGGAGATACCTTTCGATGGAAGGGTGAGAATGTGTCCACCTCGGAGGTTGCTGAGGTGCTATGCGCATTTCCCGGGATAAAGCATGCCAATGTATATGGGGTGAAGATTCCCGCCGCCGAGGGCCGGGCGGGAATGGCTGCCCTGGTAGCGGATCGCCCTCTGGATCTGGCCGCATTCAGGAAGCACCTGATCGATCGCCTTCCATCGTATGCCAGGCCCCTGTTTCTGCGGCTTCAGGATGATTGCGAAGTTACAGGGACATTTAAGTATTCAAAGACGGAGCTGGTGAACGAGGGATTTGATCCGGCCGCAACCTCGGAAACCATCTATTTTGATAATCCTGAATTGCAGGCGTTCCAGCGGCTGGATGATGCGATGTACAAGCGCATTCAAGGCGGCCAAATTCGCCTATGACCTTCGCCGTTCATTTACGTAGAGTGACTCGATAGCGTATTTGGTTTGGGCAGGTGTGTTTTGGGTTCGCAATGTCAGATCACGATATCTGGAGGCTTCCGTGTTGCTGCTAACGATCATTTTCGGTGAGTCGAAGTGATACCCCAGCTCAGTCTGTTCTTCTTCAGCGCCGATTCCGCTGAATGCGTCGATCAAAAGTATCGGCTCATGCTGGATTCTGCCCGATTTGCGGATGAAAACGGGTTCGCCGCGGTGTGGACACCTGAGCGGCACTTCCAGCAGTTCGGCGGCCTCTATGGAAGCCCGTCTGTTACCGGGGCTGCGCTTGCGGTAATTACAAAGCGAATCTCCATTCGGGCGGGTAGCGTTGTCCTGCCATTGCAGAACCCTCTGCGAGTTGCTGAAGAATGGGCAATGATCGACAATCTCTCGAATGGCCGGGTTGCGATCGCGGCAGCGTCGGGATGGCACGTAAACGATTTTGTACTCTCACCCGATACTTACAACAACCGCTACGAGGACATGTACGAGAAGATCGGCCTGATTCAAAAGCTCTGGCGCGGCGAGAAGGTGCTATTGGCAAACGGCGCAGGCGTGATGACCGAAGTTGGGATCCTGCCAGCTCCCCTTCAACGTGAGATTCAGTTCTGGTTGACGGGCCAATCCGATGACACTTTCCTGAATGCCGGCAAACTGGGATTCAATGTGTTGACGGCGAACTTCGCGCTCAGGCACAGCATGCCGGAATTCCTGCGTAAGGCCCGTATCTATAGGGACGCGATTCAGACTCAGCATGGCAGACGAGGCCACATCACCCTAATGGCGCATACCTTTGTCGGCGCAGACCGCGACGAGATAAAAATGATTGCTGCTCCCGCAATGGCAAAATATCTCAAGGTCAACATCGGCATGCAGAAAGACCACTCAATCGGCGCCAAACAAGACAAGGGCTTTTCCCATGTAAGTGACCGGGAGAGCGAGATATTGATCAGAACCCAGGTCGTGAACGATCTACAGAGTCCGTTGAGTTTTGTGGGAACGATCGAAGAATGCGTGCGGAAGGCTGAACTTCTCAGCGAAAGCGGTGTGGATGAGATCGCCTGCCTCATTGATTTTGGAATCGGATATGACAGCGTGATGGCCAGCCTGCAGCGGCTTTCCGCTTTGATTGAAACGAATACGGCCTACCATCTTCCAATCCGCATCCCAGTGAAATCTGCAGGGATACCTCGGCGGAGGAGTCGTGCATCATGATTTTTGAGATTGGAAATGATTTCGCCAGGCTGCAGGAAGAGCTTCTAAAGGGTCCGATCTACCCTGATGTAACACCCAGCGAAATCCGGAACTACCTTGCCTCGCGCTATGACTTTGCGAAGAGCATGGACTTGAACGCGGTGGTTGCTGATGTGGAGCAGATGCTGAGCACGTGGCAGGTGCAGGTCACGCACCCGCGCTATTTCGGCCTGTTCAATCCGAGTGTCACGCTGGCGTCAGTGATTGCCGACATGCTGGTGGCAATGTACAACCCCCAGCTGGCAGCATGGCGAACCTCTCCCGCGGCAAACGAGATTGAGCGGCACACGCTCGGCTGGCTTACGGCAAAGTTCGGCCTTCCGGCAGAGACGCTGGCGACTTTCACCAGCGGCGGCTCCGAAGCCAATCTTTCGGCGGTGATCGTTGCGTTGACGCGGGCCTTTCCCCGCTATGGGGAACACGGCCTGCAGAGTCTGAGCGCGACACCAGCGATCTACCTGACGGAGGAGGCGCACCACTCCTTCAGCAAGATTGCACACATGACGGGATTGGGACGAAATGCGCTACGCACGATTGCGACGAAGCCGGACCTGACCATGGACCTGGCGGACCTTGAACGGCGGGTTGCGGAGGATCGAAGAGAGGGAGTGGCACCGCTCATGGTGGTCGGCACGGCCGGGACCACTGCCGCAGGCGCAATTGATCCGCTGCCGGAGATTGGGCGATTCTGTCGCGATGAGGGTCTGTGGTTTCACGTTGACGCGGCATGGGGCGGTGCGGCGATCGTTTCACCGGCGCTGCGGCATCATCTGAAGGGAATTGAGAGCGCGGATTCCATTACCTGCGACGCGCACAAGTGGTTTTCGGTTTCCATGGGGAGTGGGATGTTCTTCTGCCGCCATCCAGAGAGCGTTGCACAGGCCTTTCGCGCGGATGCAGCGTATATGCCGGGGAGAGCGATGGGCGAGGCGTTCGATCCCTACACTTCGTCGGTACAGTGGTCGCGGCGGTTCATTGGGCTCAAGCTCTTTCTGACGCTTGCAGAGAACGGAGAAGCGGGGCAGGCGGAAATGATCGAGCACCAGACGCGCATGGCGGATGTAATGCGCAAGGCCCTGGCAGACTCTGGCTGGCGCATTGTCAACAACACACCGCTGCCGCTGATCTGCTTCACTCGCGACGGTCTGGATCTCGGCGGATTTCTCGCGTCGTTACGCGAAAACCAGATCGCATGGATGTCTGAGGCGCGCATCAAGGGCGCGCCTGTGGTGCGCGCATGCGTTACGAGCTACAAGACAACGGAAAACGATGTTCGATGGGTGGTGGGCGAGATGAACCGCCTTATCGGCTGTGAGGATGCTGCTCAACTGGCTCCTGCGGAATGCTAGGTCAAATCCTGCTGAAGGCCCCTAATGTTGAAGCTCTCCATGAATCACCGAACCGGGATAAACGAAGCAGGGATGAACGAATGAAGCAGGAAACAATAGCCATTCACGGTGGTTACGAATATGATCCGACGACCAAAGCGGTAGCAGTACCGATATATCAAACAGTCTCCTATGCGTTCGACAGCGCGGAGCACGCGGCTGCACTTTTCAACCTGGAGGCCGACGGTTATCGCTACACACGTATTGCGAATCCAACGACGGAGGTGCTGGAGCGGAGGGTCGCAGAGCTGGAAAGAGGCATAGCGGCGCTTTGCGTTGCGAGTGGCCAGGCGGCGGTTGCCTATGCTGTGCAGAACCTCACGGAACTGGGCAGCAATATCATTTCGACGCCGCAGCTCTACGGAACCACACATACGCTTTTTGCACATCTGCTTCCGGCCCAGGGGGTGACGGTCCAGTTTGCGGAGTCGGACCGTCCGGAGGACATCGAGAAGCTGATCAACGAGAAGACACGCGGGGTCTTCTGTGAGAGTGTCGGGAATCCTGCGGGAAACGTCTGCGACATTGAGGAGCTGGCCAAGACAGCGCACAAGCATGGGCTGCCGCTGATCGTCGACAACACCGTGGCAACACCGATTCTGCTGCGTCCGATCGAATACGGCGCGGACATTGTCGTTCACTCCCTTACAAAATTTCTGGGCGGGCACGGCACCACGCTGGGTGGGGCGATTGTCGATAGCGGAAATTTTTCGTGGAGCGAGCATGCGGCGCGCTTTCCGATGTTCAATGTGCCGGACCGCTCGTACCACGATCTGATCTATACCGAGCATTACGGAAAAGCGGCCTATATCGGACGTTGCCGCAGCGTATATCAGCGGGCCACGGGCGCGGTGCTATCTCCACTGAGCGCGTTTTTACTGTTGCAGGGAATTGAAACGGTCGCTCTGCGGGTTGAGCGCCACACGGAGAACGCGAAACGGGTGGCCGAATTCCTGCGCGGTGATCCGAGGGTTGCCTGGGTCAAGTATGCCGGCTTTTCTGACAGCCCGTATTACGCGCTGGCGCAGAAGTATCTGGGTGGACGGGCCTGCTCACTGATGGCATTCGGCGTTCATGGAGGGTATCCTGCGGCGGTCAAATTCCACGACGCCCTGAAGCTGGTGACGCGGCTGGTGAATCTGGGCGATGCAAAATCGCTGGCCTGCCATCCTGCTTCCACCACGCACCGTCAGATGTCTGCCGAAGAACAACACAAGGCCGGCGTGAGGCCGGAGATGATTCGCCTGAGCATAGGGATCGAGCACATTGACGACATCCTTACGGACCTGCGTCAGGCGCTTGACGCGATCGCTTAACTGCACAGTTTGCCAGTTATTCCTATCCGTTTTTACTTGCGGGGCAAAACGATGTCTGTTTCTTTGAACTTAAATTCGTCCAGCCAACAGCCACAAGGCAGCGGCAAAGCGCCCAGTTCAGGCACGTCCCCGGAGTGCATCGAGCGGTTGAGCCGCAGCCTGACCATCGGGCTGGTCAACAACATGCCGGATGCTGCACTGGAAGCGACAGAGCGCCAATTCCTCGCGCTGCTCGAATCGGCCTCGGATGGTTTCTCGATCCGGCTGTCGCTCCATTCGCTGCCGGGCGTCGAACGCAATGAGTGGGGGACGCACCACGTCAGCAAATACTATTCCAGCGTGGAGAAGCTGAGGGACCAGCAGATTGATGCGCTGATTGTGACCGGCCGCGAGCCACTGTCACCGAATCTTGCAGATGAGCCGTACTGGGAGAGCTTTACCGCGCTTATAGAATGGGCGCGGAACAATACTTATTCGAGTGTATGGTCGTGCCTGGCGGCGCACGCCGCGGTTTTGCATATGGACGGCATCTGCCGCGTACGAAACGGCCACAAGTATTGCGGCGTGTTTGATTGCGCACAGTTATCTGACCATCCGTTGATTGCGGGGGCACCTGAAAGCTTCAACCTTCCTCATTCGAGATGGAACGGACTGCCGGAAGACGAGCTGACGGCGAGAGGCTATCGCGTGCTTACGCGAGCGGACGGCGCAGGCGTTGATACCTTCATCAAGCAGGACCGCAGCCTGTTTGTCTTTTTTCAAGGGCATCCGGAGTATGAACCCCATACGCTTCTGCTCGAATACCGCAGAGACGTTGGACGGTTTCTCCGGGGTGAAACGGAGGCGTATCCGATCCTGCCGCGAGGTTATTTCGATGAGAGAACTACTGTTGCGCTGATGGCTTTCCAGCAGCGTGCTATGCAGCGCCGGGACGAGGCCCTATTGACGGAGCTACAGCAGGTGCTTGGGGCGGCAGAACTCCAAAACAACTGGCAGCCGACCGCGACCTGCATCTACAGGAACTGGCTGGAGTACCTAAGCGAACAGAAGAGGCTGCGGTTGGAGGGCAAAAAGGCGGTTGCGGAGGCGCAAAGCGCTGGGCTTCCAGCCTCGCATATCGCCGCTGCGGCGGATGCATCCCGCCCAGTGGCTTACTCTGCCGGGCTCAACCAAGGACAACCTCCACTGATTCGCGCAACACGCTGACCATCTGATCGATCTGTTCCCGGTTGATCACCAGTGGAGGAGCGAACAGCACCTCATCTCCGGGAGCCGGATGTTCGCCAGCGGCAGGGCGGGTCCGCGTGAGAACACCGCGTTTCTTCATCTCTGCCTGGATGCGCGCGCCGATCTTCTGATCCGCCGCAAAGTTCCTGCGGGTTGCGCGGTCTTCCACAAATTCGATGGCGGCCAGCAGCCCTTTGCCGCCGCGAATCTCTCCGGCGTTCGCATGGCCGCCGAATGCTTTGACGAGCGACTGGAGGAGATAATCGCCCATCGTTGCCGAGTTTTCCAGCAAACCCTCGCGTTCGATGATCTCGATGTTCTTCAGCGCGACTGCGCAGCAGGTTGGTTGTCCTGAGTTTGTGTAGCCGTGCATCCATTTGCTTGCAGGATCGGCCGATTCAATCGCATCCCGGATTGCACGGGTCATCATGATTCCGCCCAAAGGCAGGTACCCGGAAGTGACGCCTTTGGCGAATGCGATGATGTCCGGCTGCGTATTCCAATGCTCCAGGGCAAACCATCGCCCGGTGCGTCCAAAGCCGGTGATGATTTCATCAGCGATGAGCAGCACCTGATAGCGCGTGCAGATTTCGCGAATCAATGGCCAGTAATCATCGGTTGGATAGATGACGCCGCCTGCGCCGTGAATGGGCTCGCCGATGAAGGCAGCAACGGTATCCGGGCCTTCGCGAAGGATCGCTTCCTCAAGCTCACGGGCAGCAGTCTGGCCGGGCGTTTCGCCGGGTTTTGCTCCTGCCGTCCGGTAGGGATAGCAAGTCGGTATGTGAAGAAAGCCGGGCACGCGCGGCTCGAACATTTTCCAATAGACGGCGATGCCAGTCGCACTCATGGCCTGGAGGGTGACGCCGTGATAGCCGTGGATGCGCGAAATGACCTTGATCTTGCCTGGTTTGCCCTGCGTCTTCCAGAAGTAGCGCGCGGTCTTAAAGGCTGACTCATTCGCTTCGGCTCCGCCCGATGCGAAGAAGACCGCTTCCATGCCCGGAGCAAGCTCAGTGAGGCGCTGCGCCAGCGTGATGGATGGGATGTTTGAGGAACCGGCATAGCTGGAGAAATACGCCAGCTCTTTCATCTGCGCTGCGGCAGTCTCGGCAAGTTCGCTTCGGCCATGCCCGACGTTGACGTTCCAGAGCGCCGAGAGTCCGTCGATGTATTCCCTGCCGTTGATGTCCCAAACGTGAACGCCTTGCCCTTTTACGCAGATCACGGGCTCGGTAAGATCGACGGGATGATGCAACGGGTGGATCTGATGCTGTCGATCGGCCCCAGCCAGGTCAGCAATGTGCATCGCGATGGTTTCCTTTCTGATCTGCCGCGCCGGAAGTAGCTTTTGCGGCTTCGAGTACGATCAAGTGTAGTTCAGAATTGAACGGCCCAGATCACGAATTCACGCGTAATCCGCATCAAGAGAAGAAAGGCGTGCTCTTCATGGCTTCGACTCTTTCAGTTCCCGCGAACCCGACGATCGCTCTTCCGCCCGCACGGTTGTTGATCAACAATCGCTGGGTTTCGAGCGAGTCCGGTGAGACGTTTGCCACTGTTAATCCCTCCACTGGCGAAGAGATTTGCCGGGTCGCCGCTGCCGACGCTCCCGACGTGAACAAGGCAGTTGCGGCAGCACGCAATGCCTTTGAGCATGGACCGTGGCGGCGGATGAACGCATCCGAACGCGGCCTGCTCCTGTTGCGACTGGCCGATCTGATCGAACGTCACGCCGATGAGCTGGCGCAGCTCGAAGCTCTGGATAACGGCAAACCGGTCTCGGTGGCGCGGCGAGTGGACGTGGCGAAATCCATCGCCTGCTACCGGTACTTTGCCGGATGGGCAGACAAGATTCAGGGGAAGACGATTCCGATTGACGGCGACTATTTCTGCTACACCCGCCATGAGCCAATCGGCGTTGTGGGGCAGATCATTCCGTGGAATTACCCCATGCTGATGCAGGCGTGGAAGCTGGCTCCGGCGCTGGCCACAGGAAATACCGTAGTCCTGAAGCCTGCTGAGCAGACGCCACTCTCTGCGCTGCGTGTGGGTGAGCTGATAGTGGAAGCCGGATTCCCCGAAGGGGTGGTGAATCTGGTGCCGGGCTTTGGGCCAACCGCCGGAGCGGCGCTTGCGAACCACATGGACGTGGACAAGATTGCATTCACCGGATCGACCGAAACGGGAAGGTTGATTCTGGAGGCCGCGGCCAGGTCCAATCTGAAGAAAGTCACGCTGGAACTGGGCGGGAAGAGCCCGAACATCATCTTTCATGACACGGACCTGGATGAGGCTGTGGAAGGCGCTCACCTTGGGACCTTTTCCAATCAGGGCTAGGTCTGCTGTGCGGGAACGAGGGTCTTTGTCGAGGAGAAGATTTACGACCAGTTCCTTGAGAAGACAGTGGCGCGCGCAAGGAAGCGCGTTGTTGGAGACCCATTCGATCCGCGCACCGAGCAAGGTCCGCAGGTGGACCAGGAGCAGTTCGACCGGGTCACGGGGTATATCGAAGCGGGCGTGAGCGAGGGCGCGACACTGGCCAGCGGCGGCAAGCGCCTGGGCGAGCGGGGTTATTTTATCGAGCCAACGGTGTTTGCCGATGTGCGCGATGAGATGAAGATCGCGCGGGAGGAAATATTCGGCCCGGTGATGAGCGTGATTCCGTTCAAAGATTTGGACGAGGTGATTGCGCGCGCCAACCGTACCATTTACGGATTGGCTGCGGGCGTATGGACCCGCGACATCAAGAAAGCGCATGCGATCGCAAACAGCGTGCGCGCGGGAACCGTGTGGGTGAACTGCTATAACGTTCTGGACACACGCGCGCCGTTCGGAGGGTTCAAACAGTCCGGTACCGGGCGCGAACTGGGCGAGTACGGATTGCAGCAGTACACCGAGGTCAAGACAGTCACCATCAAGCTTTGAGCAGGCTTGAAGAATACGAAGCCCCGAAAGATCCGCAGCAGGGCGACGGGAGCGAACAAGAGGATGAAGCGAAGAGCAGCCTACTTGCTTGGATTACTGATTGTGTGTGTTGCCGGATTTGCTCTCTGGAGAGCGTTCCGGGTGATTGCAGCTTCGGCATCGCCGTCGGTGTCGTACAGGACGACCTGGAGCCCCAGCGAGGCAGCAAATTATCTGGATGGGCGAGAAGCATGGTGGGAGTACTGGTCAAAGGCAAAGCGGGACCATGGAACATTCTGTGTCTCCTGCCATACGAACCTGCCATATGCACTGTCGCGCGCTGCGCTCCAGGAGCAATTAGGTCAGCAGGGAATACCAGAGCCAGAGACGGTGATGTTCGACAACATTGAAGAGCGCGTCTCCCACTGGAATGAGATGAAGCCGTTCTACTCCGACGCTGTAGACGGCAGGGGCAAGAGCGCACAGTCCCGTGCGACCGAAGCTGTGCTGAATGCTGTGATCCTGGCAAGCCGGGACGCGCAGGAAGGAAAGCTCAGCACGGTCACAAAGACCGCGTTTGATGAGGCATGGGCGCTGCAGGAAAAGTCCGGAGAGAATGCCGGCGGATGGCGGTGGCAGAATTTTCGTCTTGCTCCGTGGGAGTCGGGCGAGTCTGCTTATCAGGG
>JASHUR010000269.1 GCA_030039895.1 Acidobacteriaceae bacterium
GCGCACGGTGATACCGATCTTACCGTTGATGAAATGGATGTGACGGTCGGCGAGTTCTATCAGCATGCGCTCGATCAGCAACTCTCTCCCGGCGAGCTTCCCCTCGACACTGATCTGAGCGACATCTTCAATGTATCGAAGCGCCGCACGAACAATGTTCGTCCGGCAGTCGATCTTCTTCGGGAGAACCGCAAGGTCCTCGTCGACAAAGTGAATTATTGGACAGGTGTTCAACGTCCACTGGTTAAGAAGTTGGTGGAAACGATCGAAGGAAAAGTCAGAGACTTGGGGCTGCGTGCGGACATAAAATGTGAAAGAGAGTATTTAACCGAAGTCACTGTGTACGCGACTGCACTGGCGATGAACTATATTACTCGCGGCAAGTTCATTCTGCCCTGATTGGTGTTTCACACCTGTCGGCGGCAGCAGATGCAGGTCGTACCGAAGAAGCATAGAGGTATCATGGCAAACCTGAAAGTAACGATATTGCACGACGTCTGGGAAGAGGGCCCGCCCGAGCCTGAGCCGGCCAAGGCACCGCGCAGCAAGAATGGCAAACGCCGGAAGAAGAAAAAAGATCCTCTGCATGACCGCGAAGAGATATTCGAGGCGTTGAAAAAGCTCGGACACGAACCTTCGTATCATGTCCTCGAGGGCAAGAACCAATCGCTGCTTGCGCTTGCAAAGTGCGGCGCCGACCTCGTCTTCAATCTCACAGAGTCTTACGCCGGCGACGACACGATGGATAAGAACATCGCCGCCTATCTGGAGCTTCTGCAGATTCCGTATACCGGCGGCGGCCCACAGGCCCTCTACCTTGCCCAGGACAAGTCGATCGCGAAAAAGATTTTTGATTTTCACAAGATCAAGACCCCGGATTTCGCAACATCCTATAAAGGCCGTACGGATCACTCGCACGATATTGAGTTTCCCCTGATCGTGAAGCCCGTCTCCGAAGACGGATCCATCGGCATCGACAACGGCTCCGTCGTCGATAGCGTTAAAGAACTGATGGAGCGCATCCACTATATCCACGAAGAATTTGACAGCCCGGCGCTCATTGAGGAGTACATCGAAGGCCGCGAGATCTACGTGGCCGTTCTCGGCAACGACAATGCCGAGGTGCTCCCGCTCATTGAACTCGACCTCACCAGGCTGCCCAAGGGAACCCCGCGGATCGCCTGCCAGGACGTGAAGTTCGATCGGGAAACCGAGGCTTACAAGGTGACAAAATCCGCGCCGGTAGATGACTTGGACGAGGAGACCACGCAAAAGCTTCAGGACACCGCGCTCGCCGCCTATCGCGCCCTTAAGCTGCGGGACTATGGCCGGATTGATTTGCGGTTGAACAAAAAAGGCGAGGTATACGTCATCGAAGCGAACCCAAACCCATGGCTGGCCAGTACCGCCGAATTCACCATGGCAGCCAAGAAGGCCGGCTATTCGTACACGGACATGATTGATAAGATCGTGGAATTGGCCCGCGCCCGTTCAATGTAGTCCAGGGGTGTGAACCCAGGGAGGGTGCACTTCTCCCGGCCCGTAACCCCCTACCTGCAATCCGGCTGACTGATTTGGCGCGTCCTCTGTAAACTCAAGCTATGCAATATCGTTCAGGCTCCGAAATTCGCGAGACCTTTCTGCGCTTCTTTGAGACGAAGGGGCACCGCCGTGTGCACAGCTCTTCGCTTGTTCCAGCCAATGACCCCACACTGCTTTTTACCAACGCGGGGATGAACCAGTTCAAGGACGTTTTTCTGGGATTGGAGCACCGGGATTATGCGCGCGCGACCAGCTCGCAGAAGTGCGTGCGCGCGGGTGGCAAGCACAATGACCTCGAAAACGTGGGCTTCACGCGCCGTCACCACACCTTCTTTGAGATGCTGGGGAACTTCAGCTTTGGCGACTACTTCAAGAAGGACGCGATTGCCTATGCCTGGGAGCTGGTGACGTCGCCGGAGTGGTTCGGGATTCCGAAGGACAAGCTCTACGTCACCATCTTCAAGGGTGAGAATGGCGTCCCTCGCGACGACGAGGCCTACAACCTGTGGCTGGGGCAGGGCGTTCCGGCCGAGCGGATCTTTGAGTTCGGGATGAAGGACAACTTCTGGCAGATGGGCGATACGGGCCCGTGCGGGCCGTGCTCGGAGATCTTTTATGACATGGGCCAGGAAGCGGGTGAAGATCCGGCCGTCGACAAGCCGTTTGGCCAGGACGATGCGCGGTACGTTGAGATCTGGAACCTGGTGTTTATGCAGTTCGACCGCAACGCGCAGGGAGAACTGAACCTGCTGCCGAAGCCCTCCATCGACACCGGCATGGGCCTCGAACGCACCGCTGCCGTGCTGCAGCGCAAGATTTCGAACTTCGAGACGGACTTGTTTACGCCGCTGATCGAGCGCGCGGGTGAGCTGACCCATACGACATATAAGGATGGAACTGCGCCCGGCGACGCCTCGCTGCGCATCATTGCCGATCATGCGCGGTGCGCGACATTTCTGATTTCGGACGGCGTGTTGCCGGCGAATGAAGGGCGTGGCTACGTGCTCAGGAAGATTCTGCGCCGCGGGATTCGGCACGGCCGGCTGCTGGGTCAGGAACAGCCTTTCATGCGCGAAATGGTGTTTGCCGTGCGCGATGAGATGCGGAGCGCGTATCCGGAGCTGAGGGAATCAGCGGAGCGGGTGGCGAAGGTTGTAGAGGCCGAGGAGCGGCAGTTTGCAAGAGTGCTGGAAGCTGGCGCGATTGGCTTCGAACGTGTCCTACGAAACATTAAAGATGGTGCATCACCGAGTACCGAATCGATGGGGAGCTCAGCTTACGTCCAAGCAACACGTTTTGAATCCGTTATTCCCGGGAAAGAAGCTTTCCATATCTACGAAACCTACGGTCTACCGCTGGACTTTATGATGGACGCCGCGCGGGATGCGGGTATTCATTTTGACCTGGAAGGATTTGAGCGGGCCCGCGCGGAGGAGCAGGCGCGTGCCCGTGCTTCGTGGAAGGGCGGAACGAAGCAGTCGGCGAGTCCGGTGTATCGCGCGCTGCCGAAGACGGAGTTTGCTGGCTACAAGCATCTGCGCGTGGACGGCGCCGAGGTGCTGGCGATTGTGAAGGATGGTGTCGGGGTTCCGAGTGCAAAGGCCGGAGACGCCGTTGAGATCGTGCTGAACGAGACAAGCTTCTACGCAGACTCGGGCGGGCAGGTGGGCGATGTGGGCTGGCTGTACTCCGACGATCACAACTCCGTAGTGGCCGATGTGAGCGGATGCACCAAGCCGGTGCAGAGAGTTTTCGCGCACCGGGCCATCCTGCGGCAGCCGCTGGCTGTTGGTGACAAAGTGGACACGGTGGTGGATGCGAACTATCGCAACGCCACGCGCCGCAATCACACCGCCACGCACCTGCTGCATGCGGCGCTGCGCGAGATTCTGGGCAGGCATGTGAAGCAGGCCGGATCGCTAAACGACGCCACGCGGCTGCGCTTCGACTTCTCGCACTTCACTTCGATTGCTGATGAGGAATTGCAGGACATCGAAGACCTTATGAATAAGGAAGTGCTGAAGAACACACATGTCGTGACGCTGGTGGATGTTCCCATTGATGTGGCCATCAACGAGTATCACGCGATGGCGCTGTTCGGCGAGAAGTATGGCGAGAAGGTGCGCGTGGTGAGGATCGGCGACTTCTCGACAGAGCTTTGCGGCGGCACGCACACGGGCGCGACGGGCGAGATCGGCGTAGTGAAGCTGACGAGCGAGGGGTCGGTGTCGTCGGGCGTGCGGCGTGTGGAGGCGATAACGGGGATGGGCGCGCTGAGCGAATTCCGACGCGACTTTGCCGTGGCGCAACTGGCGTCGCAGCTGTCGTCGAATGCCGAGGTCGCTCCTGCGGACGCACTGCGCACACGGCTGGCCGCGCAGGAAGACGAACTGAAGAAGCTGCGCCGCGAGCTGGATGAGGCGCGGATGAAGTCGGCTGCCTCGGCGGTATCCGGCGCAGCGGACCAGGCTGTGGACGTGAAGGGCGTGAAGGTGCTGGCGCAGCGCGTGGATGCGCTTGGGCAGGGCTTGGACCGTGGACAGATGCGGACGCTGGTCGATAATCTGCGCAACAAGCTGGGATCAGGCGTGGTGGTGCTGGGCTCAGCCGATGCCGAAGGCAAGGTTGCGCTGATTGTGGGCGTGACCAAGGACCTGACCGGGAAGGTGCAGGCGGGCAAGATTGTAGGGCAGATTGCGAAGGTCGTGGGCGGATCGGGCGGCGGCAGGCCCGACATGGCCGAAGCCGGAGGCAAAGACGCGAGCCAACTTGATGCAGCACTGAAGAGCGCGCCTGAAGTTGTGAGCGGGTTGCTGGGATGATGCATCTGGGTGACGGCAATATGCTTGCCCGGCAGGTGCGACTCTCCATTCCAAAATGGGTTCACAACAGGTAGTGATCTGGGTTCACCCCGGCGAGGAAGGTGATTTTCTGCCTGG
>JASHUR010000270.1 GCA_030039895.1 Acidobacteriaceae bacterium
CAATCCGCCCCATTGCAACTCCATGTTCTCAAACCATTTTTCCCATGTGTGCACCGTCACACCCTTTTGGGCAGTCCAAGTAGTATGAAGGTGGTATGCGGATTCATCCTCGAGGGGGTAAAATCCGGGTTTTGATCGAAACTGCAATTATCCCTGCCGGCGCTCCGGCGTCAGGCGGCGAATTCGCCCCTGTATCAGCGTGCAACTCCATACGTTTCTCCACATATCCCCTGGGCCACCGGTGCGCAGCCGGCCGCTCAACAGGAGCCGTTGCATGAAGACTGTCTTTGTTGTCGGAGCCGGGCCCGCCGGCATGTTCGCAGCGCGAAAGGTCGCCCTTGCCGGCCACAACGCCGTTCTGTTCAACCGCGACATCAAGCCGGGCGGCCTGGCCGAATACGGCATTTATCCGCTCAAGGACAAGATGAAGTTCGGCCTGCGGAAGCAGTTCGCTCAGGTGCTTGCCCTGCCCAATGTCTACTACTTCGGCAACGTGCAGATCGGCAACGGATACGACCTCACTATCGCGGACCTCGACGCGATGCAGCCCTCCGCCGTGATTTACACCAGCGGAGCGCAGGGCGCGCACAGCCTCGGCCTGCCGGGCGAACACTCGAGTGGCGTGTACGCCGCCAAGGACTTCGTCTACCACTACAACCAGCTTCCGCCGTACTCCTCGCAGGATTTCTCGACCGGGCGGCGCATCGCCATCATCGGCATCGGCAACGTCGCCATCGACATCGCGCGCTGGCTCCTGCAGGACAGCCCGTCGCGCGCCACGACAGAGGAGGTCACGATCATCGCCCGCCGCGGCCCGCTCGAAATCAAGTTCGACAAAAAGGAGATCGGCTACGTGGGGCGGCACATTGAGCGCGCGGCGCTGGCTGCCGAGCTTGAGCGTATCCGTGAGCGCTGCGCACGGGCCAATCAGGACGTTTCGCCGCAGACCATCTTTGCCACGCACTTCCCCATGCTCAATGAGGAGGACTTCACCTCCATCCCGCCTCGGCTGTCGTTTCGATTCCTCGCGTCGCCAACCGCAGTCATTCCCGGGCCTGACGGACGGATTGCGCAGCTCGAAGTCGCGGACAACGATCTCGTTCTGCGACCCGACGGCAGCACCAAGCCCGTGCCCAACGGGCAGAAGTCCGTCCTTGACTTCGACACCCTGATCTTTGCCATCGGCGACAAACACGACGAAAAGCTTGGCCTGCCCATGGGTCCCGACGGATACGCGACGCAAACGGACCCTGACCACCCCAATGATCCGGTCTTCCAGGTCTGGGACCCGGCTCATTCCTCCCCGCTCACGGGACGCTTCGTTGCCGGATGGGCGCGGCGCGCATCAACCGGCCTGGTTGGCATTGCCCGGCATGACGGCGAGGTCGGCGCACAGAAGGTCATCGACTACCTCCAGTCGCAGCCCGAGGGCAACGCGCTGAGTCCTGATGAGGTCCTTGCCGCGCTGCGCAAAAAGGGTCTGCATCCTGTGACTAAGGCCGACCTGGCCCTGCTGGGTGTAGCCGAACGGCAGGAGGCCGAGAAGCGCCACCTGAACTACTTCAAATACAGCGATAACCCCTCGATGTTCCAGGCCATCGCCCGCGCCAGGCAGCAGGCCGATAAGGAAAGCAAGCTCCAGCCGGTTTCGTAAAGAGGCGCTTGTCCGGCCTCGTCCCGTCATCCTGCAACGACGAGGGGCAAGCGCGCGCGGACAGTTCCCTATTGGCTTTTTCCCGCTCCGCGCTGTGCTCCGGCTACCTGGTAACCCGCAGGAATCTGAAACAAGGCCGGGTTCGGCTGCTGCAATGAGAGGTTCGTCACCTGCATGGTTACGCTGCCGGTGCGGGGATCGTTGTGCTCGATCCTCAGGTTGATACGCAGATCGTAGGAGTACCAGTATTCATCCGTGATCACAATCGGCTTGCCGGTTCCGGTAATGGTGGGCGGGATGGTCTGCGTGATGCGCACGCCGTGGACCTCAAGTCCGTCCATCTTTCGCGAGCCGAGATCGGCGCGGTCGGTGTACTGGCCCGCAGGCAGGTCGCTCCCCATGGGTGCGGCAAAAAAGAGACCGGGCGGCTCGGTTGCCGGAGGACGATTCACGGCATCGGCCCGGTAGGTCTTTGTCGCCGGGTCGAGCATCACCGTGATGCGGGTCTTCGGGTAGTAGAGATGCACGCGGAGCAACTGGGGCGTCCTCGGAAACGAGGGCGACACGAGCGCTCGCATCTCGCTGTAAATGTCCCCATCCTGGTCACGGGCAATCATGCGCGTCGTCTTCATGTTGAAGACGTGCCCGTCATCCTGCACGATGGAACGCTGCACCTCGACCGTACCGCTGAAGGGGGCGTTGGGGATTGGGGTAACAAAGATGTCGGGGCCGCGCTGCGCCCACGCGCAGGCCGTGAAGAACGCAAGCGAAAGACCGAGCAGCGAGAGCCGACGAAGCATCTGCGTCCCTCCGGCAACTTCGTTCGCTCAAAAGGATACTCTTCCGGCCCACGTTACGTTGGCTTAGTTGCCGCTCAGCTTTTTGCCTCCGGCGCCATAGGTCAGCAGCGCGGCGAAGAGATGGATGAAGAACCACACGCCGAAGCCCTGCCAGCGATAGACCTCAAAGAGCACCATGGCGCGGGGGATGAAGACCCAGCAGAGAAAGTCCCACGGATGTGGGAAGGGCCAGTGGCCGCCGCCGAGCCAGAAGAGAACAAATGCGATCCGGGGTAGAAATAAACTTACAATCAGAAACCAGAGGTGCATAGGCTGCCTATCGTATCGCGGATTGGATGCAGGGAGGAAATCCACAGTGGCGTGCGCAAAAACCTGTCAAGGGGTAAATTTTGTAACCTACACATGGCATTAGACTTAGAAATGCATGTGAGGCCGCAGCGGTTTGGTATTCTGAACTTATAGGCTGGCAAGCCAATTAAGAGGCGGTCAGGGAAAGGCGCAGCGCGGGCTGCGCCTTTTGCTTTTGCCGGGCATGCGCATCTCCGCCCTCGGCAGCCGCAACTTCAATGCCTTGTATGAACTACAAAATTTGCGCGGCAGCCTTCGCGGAGAAACCGGGAACCAAAAGGAGGAAGCATGATTCAGTTATGCAGGCACATTTTTGCGGGCGGAAAGCTGTGCGAGCAGGCAGCGGTAAGGGGCTCCATGTTCTGCCGCCACCACGGCACGGTAAAGATG
>JASHUR010000029.1 GCA_030039895.1 Acidobacteriaceae bacterium
TGAATGGCCTGTTCGGCCATACCGGCCATAACCAAAAGCTTCTCTTTAAGATCGTCCAGGCTGCGCTGAAAACGAAGTCGTGTCATCCGAACCTGCCCGTAATGTAATCTTCTGTCCTCTTGTCGCTGGGGTTGGTAAAAATTTTGTGCGTGGAATCAAACTCGATAAGCTTTCCGTTGAGGAAGAAGCCAGTGCGCTCGGCGACACGAGCTGCCTGCTGCATGTTGTGTGTAACGATGACGATGGTGTACTGCGACTTCAGCTGAAAGATGAGATCTTCGATTTTTGCGGTCGAGACAGGATCGAGCGCTGAGGCAGGTTCGTCCATGAGGAGCACTTCCGGGTCAACTGCGAGTGCGCGTGCAATGCACAAGCGTTGCTGCTGGCCACCGGAAAGGCTTGCTCCGGATTTCTTCTTAAGGTCGTTTTTAACCTCGTCCCACAGTGCAGAGTGCTTCAGGGAACGCTCTACTACCTCGTCGAGCACTCGGCGGTTGCGGAATCCATTGAGGCGCAGCCCGGAGGCGACGTTGTCGTAGATCGACATCGTAGGAAATGGGTTAGGGCGTTGGAAAACCATACCGATGCGGCGGCGAACCTCGACTGGCGAGACATCGTTGTAGATGTCGAGATCGCCGATGCGCACTGAGCCGGTGACGCGGGCAACGGGGTTGGTTTCGTGCATGCGGTTGAGGCAGCGCACAAAGGTGGATTTGCCGCAGCCGGACGGGCCTATGAGAGCCGTCGCCTGACTCGCGGGGATATGCAGGTTGATATCCATAAGTGTATGGTTGGTGCCATACCACGCGTTCAGATTGTCTACCTGAATTCCAACAGCCACTTAGCTCGCCCCTTTCAAAACGCCGCGCGAAGTTACGTTCCTAACAAGAGATACCGAAATCACAATCAAAAAAATGAGAACGAGAGCGCCGGCCCAGGCCAGGCGGTGCCAATCATCATAAGGCGAGATGGCGGACTTGCGAATCGCCGAGTGTTCGACGTTGACGGGACTGGCGCCGGAGGTCAGTATCTCCATCTCCGGCACATATACGGCGACTGGTTCGGTCACACGGGCTTCCTGAGTCTTAGAACTCACCAGACTCTACCCTAATGAGGAAAAGTGAAAGGACTATTAAAGCTGTTGGTAAAGCGGGAGAAAAAGAACATAGCAGGCTACTTAGCCGGCCCATCCTGGGGCATTTGCTGCACTCGCCTGCTTCATCATAGTCGTCGAGAATCGAGAATCCCGGTATTGAAGGCGTAGGCCTATGAAAATAAATTGGATAGGCTATTTCGGATTCCGAAACAAAAGTTCCGATAAGCCGTAAGCTTCGGACCGTGAGTGCCTTGCGCGCAGTTGATTGGGGAAGCAGGGATTTCTGCGTCTGCTACCACCAGCAATGGTGCTTGTGCTTTTCAACCTTGGCAGATGTGGGTTTGGCGGAAGCAGCCTTCGTGCTGTTCGCATGGTTGTCCTGTTGGCTGGCGTGAACCTGAGAGCCTTTGGCGGGCGCCGCTGCGTCTTTACCCTGTTTGCATGCGGCAGTTACAGTAGGTGCAATCTCTGCGTTTGGAACTGAATCGGCGATCATGGCGCCAGCGGCGCAACTATACCCTCTTGGCGGAGGCGTCTCACCGCAGGGCCGGCAAATCACCTGCGGTGGGGAGTGCGCCGGCATACTTTGGCCTACTGCACTGAATGCCAGCAGTATGACCCAGGCATGACCCCCCGTCCGCATTGCGGTCGATTCCTCCTACTGCACTGTGAGCGTCAGCTTAGTGGTTGTTGAGTAGACATTTGACTGCGCGGAGGTAACGGTGACGGTATAGGCGCCCGCGGGTGTTCCGCTACTCCCGCCAGTCCCGCCACCACTGCCGCTCCCACTTCCAGTACTACTACTATTCGAGTTGCCGCCACCACTGCACCCTGAGAGCGCCACACAAATGAGGGCCAGCATCAAAAGCCCGACCCGTCGGCGTCGAGCCGGGAGCAGGAGCAGCAAGCCGAGCAGTGAAATGCCCGCCAGCGCCATTCCTCCTGCTGTGTCTGTTCCCAGACTCGCAGAAGCCCCAGTGGTGCTGATTGACAGGGTCACGGCCTGACTTGTGGCTCCGCTGGCCACACTTGTGGGTGAAAAAGCACAGGCGCTTCCAGTGGGCAATCCGCTGCATGTCAAAGAGACGGAGCTAGCGAGCGATGTGCCCTTCGCTGCGGCCACTGTGAGCGTGTAACTTGCGCTGGACCCAGCTGAAACAGTGGCGCTTGAGCTCGCCGCTGTCACAGTGAATGGAGCAGCTCCCGTACCGCTCAGAGACACGACCTGCGGTGCATTTGGAGCATCATCCGCAATCGACAGGCTTGCCGTCCGTGCGCCGGTCGCACCGGGTGTGAACACAACGTTTATGGAACAGTCTGCTCCGGCGGCGAGAGAGGTGCTGCAATTATTTGTCTGAGAAAAATCACCCGCGTTCGTGCCGCTGAATGAGACGGCGATATTGGTTAGAGCGCCATCTCCAGTATTGCTCAACTGTACGGTTTGACTTGCGCTGGCGACGCCGACAGCCTGGCTGCTGAAAGCCAATGAAGAAGAATCCAGTGCGACATCCGGGATGCCGACGCCCGTTCCGGTCAGGCTTACGACCGCAGTGTTGCTGCTCGAAGTCACCGTCAGCGTGCCCTGTGCGCTCCCCGCAGTCGTGGGAGCAAACGATACATTCACTGTGCAGCTGGCTCCCGCTGCAAGTGACGCCCCGCAGTTGTTGGTCTGCGTAAACGGCCCGGTGATTTGGATGGCGGTAATGCTTAAGGTTGTCGAAGCTAGATTGTTCGTGAGCGTTACATTCTGCGCAGTGCTGGTTGTGCCTTGAGTCTGGTTTGAGAAGCTGAGAGAGGTGTTCGACGCTGCCAGACCGGCCAGCGGCAGTGTAGTCTCCCATGCGCCTCGGCCGTGGGTAATTACCCACAGGGTCCGCGTCGACTCGTCCAATAGAAGATCCTGCACTACCACGTTGGGCAACCCCTGTCCCAGCGGCTCCCAGTTGGTTCCTGCGTTGGTCGTCACATACACGCCGGTGTCGGTTGCCAGGTAGATGGTGTCATTCAGATCGGGGTCCACAAGGATGCTGTCTGCTGGAGTGTCCGGCAGATCGCCTGAAATGTCTGTCCAGGAGCTCCCACCGTCGGTGGAGTGGAATACGTGCCCAGCGCCGAACCCGTTAACCGCCACGTACACGTCTTGTGTACTGTCAGGTTCGACAACAATCTTGCTGATCGAGCGATCCGGCAGCCCGCTGAGCATCGTCCAGGTTGACGATGTCCCCGATAAAGCGTTCGTGGTTACAGAAACGGTCCCATCTCCTGCGCCTGTGTAAATGGTGTTTCCGTTCGTAGGAGAAATGCCGATGGTCGTGAGCGTCGACTGGCCCGCAGTCAGATCCCCGGAGATTGCCGTCCAGCTTGCTGCGTTATTCACGGACTGATACAGGCGGTCAGTCACCGTGTATACAGTGGAAACGGTTTGCTGGTCGCCCTTGATGTCTGCGACCCACGGCTCCCGGTCCGTTGTACTGATTCCGGTTTGCGCCGCAACCCAGCTCGTAACGCTTGCATCCGCTGTCGCGTTGGCGGTCCAATCTGCAGATCCGCCCTTACAGTGTGCATAGGCGTAGGTGCCCTTCGGGTCAATGTAGACGGATCCTCCGTCACCGCAAAAGCCCGACTGCTCCCCGTTCTGCCAAGCCACACTTCCCGTGTACAGATTGAGTCCGTGATCCTGTGACCCCGCCAGCAGCCAGTTTGACGTGGTTGGAGACAAGGAGAATCCGGGATAGAAGGTCATGGTGTTGATACTTGAGTTAAGCGACGCAAACGTGGCGCTGGCGACCGTGGGCGCCGTTGACGAAAAGATCCCTCCATCGTCAGCTACATACAATCGACTGCCGTCCGCTGAGAAAACAATTGAATGCTGGTCGGCATAGAGCACACCCCCGGTATTCTTCACCCACGTCTGTCCGCCGTCGGTCGATTCATAAAGTCCGATGCCCGCCGCATACAGCACCTGAGGATTTGTGGGTGATACAGCAATGCTGTCGCGGTACCAGTCGATCCCGTCTGGGCTGGGCGTAGCGAGCTGTGTCCAGCTCGTGCCCTTGTTTGTGGTTGAATAGATCAGCCCCGGCGCTGTAAGGCTCGAATTCGCAAAAGCTGCATAGAGTGTGGTTCCGTCTGCACTCTCTGCCAGCGCAGTACGGAAGACGTTGGCTGGCGTGGGAATGGTTCCCGCGCCGCTGCCGTCAATAGGGGTCCATGTTTGCCCGGAATCGGTGGACATATAGACCGACCCCGCGGACGTTGGATAGTAGCCGCCAATTCCCGCGTAAGCGATGCTCGAGTTCTTCACATCGAACATCACAGCCGTCACGCCCGCATACCCTCCCGGTGCCAGCACCTCGGTCCACGTCGTGCCGCCGTCGGCGCTGCGCCACAAGCCACTGTTCGACACCCCGACGTTTCCGGCGAGTACAACATTGCTGTTCCCAGGCTGCACTGCGATGGAAGCAAAGCTCCCGGTCGTGTTTCCATTGAGGAAAGGTGTCTGGACAAGTGTCCAGGTGCTCCCGGCATCAGTGGACTTCAACAAGCCCTCGCCGTAATAACTATCGCCGCTGAAGTCAGCTTCGCCCGTTCCCGCAAAAACGGTGCTTGGGTTATTCGGGTCTACTGCCACCGCCCCAATGGCTAGTGATGCCTGGGAGTCGGTTAGCGGGTTCCAGGTTTGTCCTCCATCCGTCGTCTTCCACACCCCTCCGCCAGCCGTGCCCAGATAGGCCGTGTTCGGATCGGTAGGATTCACCGCAATGGATGTTGCGCGGCCTGAATAAACGATGCTGCCGTAATAGGCAGCGGCCGGCTGCGGCCCGGCTGCTGTCCAGGTCGCGCTCGCAAATGGATCTGCCTGTGCCGCCAGTTGCCGGCTCGTCATTCTCGCCATGGCAAGGCGGTTCGCGCGCTTCGCCACCAGCGCGCGCCTCTGCATCTGCGCCCGCCAATATGCCCCTGCAGGAATGTGTGTGTTCGGATATGCTCTTTGCTGAACAAACCATTGCTCTCGCTTGAGCGGAAACAGAAGGTCGTCGTCTCCTTCCTCGTTGCCCTCTTCGGTCTGTGCCGTATTTTGTGATTTCTGCAGTTTCTCAGGTCCGACCGGTTTCTCCTGAGCACGTGCTGCCAGTGGTCCATCCAAAAGGAGTCCTACAACACAGGCCACTGCCACAGCAGTGACCGCTTGCTGCCACCTTCTGCATGCTGCCTTCATCGGTCTTCCCCTGAGTTTTTTGGAGTTGGCAGAATGTAGCAAACTCTTTCGAGCCTGTCACGAGAAAAATAGGCCCGTTACTCATTTGCAAATGCGACGGGGGGTATTACGCCGGTAATAGTTGTTAGCGTCGTCGTTCTTACTTGTTAAGTGGGCCGCCAGGTGGAATCTACGCTGACAGGAATCTGGTTGCTGATGGGCACGGTGAGGAATGACGGGCGGGTGATCTTAAAGTCAGAACAGGTGGCAGGGACCGTGCCGGTGATGCGAACGTCATTACCCACGGAGGTTCGCTGGAATGGTACGTGCTCGTAATGAGCAGTCTGCCCGGCGAACTGGACTACAAGATTGGCATAGATCGTGGATGAGCCAGTGGACGTCTGGGGGAACTGCGCGCGCACAATGACCATCGGATAGTCCGCGCCGCGCGTAGCTTCAATCATGTGCAGATCGCGATTGCTGTCTCCAGAGTCGAAGGATTTCACCGGCACAGCGATGAGAAAATTGCACTCTCCTTCCTGGCAGATGCCTTTGCCTCTGGCATCGTGGCTGACTCCGTCGACGTCATGCAGGGGGTGAGTCATGTGATACGTGAGGGTTGACTGCTGGAGAACCCACTGTGTAGTGGGCAGCGGGGCGGCGGCCTGTGCCGAGGCAGGAAGTGCAGCGATAAGCAGAGCGAGTGCGAGGGGGAGTTTCATGACCGTCTCCTAAAACCTGAGGTGTATGGGCCAGGACACGGCAATTATGGCGGCTCCGTAGGCAGCAGCAGTGGTGAAAGCGGCGGGGCCATGCAGAGAGGCAATGCCGTGGACCTTTTCGCCGTCATTCTCCTGTCGATAGGCCAGGATACCGAGGATGGGTGTAATGACCATGCCAGGCCCATGGATCCAGGCGAGCACTTCGTGCACGCGAATAGCGCCGCGCTTTCTCACGCCTGGAATTTTAGGAGCTAAAATAGCGTAATAGGCCGTCGTCCAGTAGAGTCCGGTGGTGAGGCTGCCGAGAGCAATGTGAAAGTCGAGGTTGGCCGGAGTGGGCTCTGTGATGACCTGCCCGTTTTTACCTTTGGCTTTGGCGAGGGGGCCAGTGAAGAGCGTGGCGACCATGGGAATAGTCGTGATAAGGCCGAGCGTCTGATGCACCTTGAGCATGTGGGTGCGCTTGTCGAGTCGTGCCTGCTCCTTAGGATTGGGCCGGGTGACGCTCGGAGGAAAGCCGAGGCTGCCGAGCGATGGCTGGCCGGACTGCGGTGGGTTCTTCTGCTGGGTGGTCTGGGTGGATTGGGCTGAGCTGCTGGGAGTAGGCGCATCCGGCAGCACCGGAGTGTAAGACTGCGATGGCGAAGGCACAGATTCGGCCGGCGAGCTTGAGAGTGCGATCTGAGCACTGGGTTGAGATTGCGTAATTGCGTTAGAGCGGGCCTGCGCAAACGTCCATAGCGGTGCCATGAGCAGGCACGAGCAGGTGAGCGCAAACAACACACGACGCGGCATCCTTACAAAATCATCACACGCTAAACTGGTGCGATCAAAATGAAGTTTTTGTCACGCTTAGCGGGATGCGACGAGAGCAGTTGATAGAGAGGAATTAGAAGGCTCCCACCCTTTGCAGATACGCAAAAGATGGGAGCACGTAGAAATAGAAGGCTTGGCCCTAGTCGTTATCGTCGTGACTGAACTTGATGGGCGAGCTGTCGTCGGACTTAACCAGCGGTGTGGTGATGTCGTCGAGGTAGTCCGGGGTTCCGGGAATGCGTTCGAGCGAGGGGTAACGCTCGCCGCCGTGGTAGTCAATGTCGGCATGCTCAATGTAGGTATCGGCCTGCAGGATGAAGTGAATCGGTTCGGTGCTGGTCTTCGAGTCGTGGATGGCCTGCTTGAGTGCTCCAGGCGAGTAGATCTGACCGTTGACGGCGATGATCTTCTCGGTGGGGAAGAGGCCGGCCTTGTCAGCGGGGCCGTTCCAGAGAACGTCACGGATTACGCCATCGTCGCCGACGCTGATGCCGATGGAGTACCAGCAGTTGACGGCGCCAAAGTAGCGTCCGAGAGCATGGAGAAACATCTGCTCAGACTGGTTCTCGTGATCGGTGAAGACGAGCTTGTATCCGCCGCGCTCGATGCCGTCCAGGTCAACCTGAGGGTCGATGCGATAGATGCGGTCATGGAAGAATTTGGCCCAGTCGTAGGGCAGAACCTGATTGAGGTCCGCGCAGAGTTCATCGAAGGTGTAGGGAACGATGAGAGGGCCGGTGTTGCCGCCTTTGCCGAGGAAGATTTGCAGGAAATCTGTGAGCGATTTCTGGTTGTTGGTCTTCTGGCGGATGAGAGTATCGGCATCGAGCCAGACCAGTTGTCCTTCCATGTAGTAGTCCTGCCCGCGGCGCCAGTTGGCCCAGGCAGGATTAGTAACACGGAGGATACTGGAGGCCACCGCGGTGTCCTCAGTAGAGCGCCAGTCGCGGCCGGGGCGGTACATGAGGTTGGCGGCGGACATGGCCAGGATGTCGCGGTACTGCGACTGGGACTTGAGGCCGGAGCGGGCGGCGAGGACATTGCCCATGTACTGCGTCAGACCCTCATAGACCCATAGCAGCCGGCCCCACTGCGGAGTAGCGAAGTCTGGTTCATAAAGCTTGGAGGGGCGACGGTACTTGCCGTTCCACGAATGGGTGAACTCGTGAGGGAGCAGGTCGGCGTTAGCAAGCTCCAGCGCAGGGTTTGAGAAGCCCTTTTCCATAACGCCATTGTCTGAGGACTGGCCGTGCTCCAGACCTTCACCGCCTGCGACGTTCGAAAGGGTAAGCAGGAAGTGGTACTCATGATAGTGGTGCGAGGCATAGGCTGCGGAAGCTTCGCGGACAAGGTTGGAGATTTTTTGGAGAAGCTGCGGGCTGAGCTCTGAGTCCTTGGGGAAGTCGGAGACAACGTCGATATAGTGGGGCGGAGTAATGTCTGGCGCAAGGCGGAACTCGTGAAAATACTGGCCGGTGATGATGGGCGAGTCCTCAAGCTGCTCGACGGTAGTGGCGGCAAACTTTGTCACCGCTCCGGAAGCAGGTACAGGCCATGATCCGCTGCTGATCGGAGTAAGAGCGGTGCCGACTCCCCAGCCGTTGGGAACGATGACCGAAGGCTGAATGGGGATATCTTTTACGGGAGTATTTGCTGGGTAGATCATCAGCTTTTCCCACTCGAGTACAGCCAGCTTGTGCGAAACACGGTGCGTAACGATGCAGTCGAGGTGTGCATGCACCATCGTGACGCCGGGAGGCACATCGATATGGAACTCATAAAGGTTGACGTTGTCGCGGCGCCAGGCAAGGGGCTTACCGTCGGCGGTGAAGACAACGCCAACGATGTCGTTGACCGGGCCGTCGGGGCGGTGCTCGCCGGGGATCCACTGCGGAGTGATAAGAGCAAGGGGACCGGGTTTCACCGGGATGTAGCTGTCAGAGTGGTACAGCTTGCGCGGTGCGTCGACGAGATTCGCCGTGACCTCGATTGGCTTTTGCTGGGCCAGTACGGCGGAGAAGGAGAGTAGACAGACAATGAGTGAACCGGCGATTCGGAACGGTAAAGAGCGCATTATTTGAGAGATAATCCTTCGCTGGAATAGTCGAACCTTATATAGTACAAGGATTTGGCCTTAAAGGGCGCTGAAGCCGTAGTGGTCGTGTACACTTGGCTGGATTTTGTTTTTTGAGGAGGTCAGGTTTCATGATCCGATGCAAGCGATTTCATGCTGTGTTGATTGCGCTGGTTTTGATGGCTGCCCTGCCGGCGGGCGCCAGACCGGCAAAGCTGGTGAAGCATCCCGACACGACGCTGGCAGCAACTCCGCCGATGGGATGGAACAGCTGGAACCATTTTGCAGGCAGAGTGACGGAAGCCGATGTGAAGGCGGCGGCGGACGAGCTTGTATCAAGCGGGATGCGCGACGCCGGGTATATCTACGTGAACATCGACGACACGTGGGAAGGGCCCCGCAATGCACAGGGCGAGATCACAACGAACAGTAAATTTCCCGACATGAAAGCGCTGGCAGACTACGTGCACGCGAGAGGTCTGAAGCTTGGGATTTACTCGTCGCCGGGGCCGAAGACCTGCGCGGGATATCCGGGCAGCTACGGGCACGAAGAGCAGGATGCCCGGACGTATGCGTCGTGGGGCATCGACTATTTGAAGTACGACCTGTGCAGCTTTAGAGAAATTATGCAGAAGGAAGCGCCGAATGATCCGCAGAAGCAGTTTGAGATAGAGAAGGCGGCCTACCAGAAGATGCATAAGGCTCTGGAATCGACGGGAAGGCCGATCGTGTTCAGCATGTGCCAGTACGGTTGGAACGATGTGTGGAAGTGGGGCGCATCCGTAGGGGGAAACCTGTGGCGCACAACGGGCGACATTGAGGACAATTACAACCGCATGACCCAAATCGGATTTATGCAGGCGGGACTAGCGAAGTTTGCCGGGCTAGGGCACTGGAATGACCCGGACATGCTGGAGATCGGCAACGGAGGCATGACTTTTGACGAGTACAAGACGCACATGACCCTGTGGTCGATCCTGGCTGCTCCGCTGCTCGCGGGAAATGACCTGACCAAAATGACTCCCCAGACTAAGGAACTGCTGATGAACCGCGAGGTGATTGCGGTGGATCAGGACAAACTGGGCATGGAAGGGGATCGCGTCTGGGCGCAAGGCCCCGAGGAGATCTGGGCCAAGCCGCTGAGTGGAGGAGCCAAGGCTGTGGCCTTGTTTAACCGGGCGTCCACCCCGCGACGGATATCGCTGAAGTTGAGCATGGTGGGCTTTGGGCCGCAGGCGAAGCTGCGCGATCTGTGGGCGCACCAGTCGGTGACGGCGATAGACGGCGTGTACTCGGTGGTGGTTCCGCGGCACGGCGCAGTGATGCTCAGAATCACGCGCTAGACACGAGTGTGAATCTTATAAACGGCCCGGCTCATCAGTTGAGCCGGGCCTATTTTCGTGGTGAGCGATAATAGCTTCGGATTAGGGTGCATGGCGGGAACGAAAGCGAGAGCGTTGACAAAGGAGCAGGCGCAGTTGATCGCCAGAGCGCTGGCTGATCCGCGCCGGGTCGAAATTCTTAAGCAGATAGGAAGCTGTGACTGTGTGGCCTGTGGCAATGTAAGGGAGTGCCAGCCGATTAGCGCTGCAACGTTGTCCCACCACTTGAAGGAGCTGGAGACAGCGGGTCTGATTGAGATTACACGCGAAGGAAAGTTTGCACGCCTGGCGCTGCGGCGAGACACGCTCGAAGCCTACCGATCCTATCTGGCAGATATCTGAAGCCAAAATTATCCACAAAAAAAGTTGTAACCAGTTATGGGGTGCACTCATCAATTCGACATGCATCGAAATGTCAAAGAGAAGACATTTCAAGGAGATTGAGAAATGAGCAAGCTGGCGAACAAAGTAGCGGTGGTTACGGGCGCATCCAAGGGCATTGGCGCGGAAATTGCGAAGGCGCTGGCCGCACAAGGCGCATCGGTTGTAGTGAACTATGCAAGCAGCAAGCAGGGAGCCGAGAAGGTTGTTGCCGACATTGCCGCCAAAGGTGGTAAAGCGGTAGCGGTGCAGGGTGATGTTGCAAAGGCCGCGGATGTACAACGGATCTTCGCTGAGGCCAAGAAGACCTTCGGCAAGCTGGATGTGCTGGTGAACAATGCGGGTGTTTACCAGTTTGCTCCGCTGGAGGCGGTAACCGAAGAGCAGTTCCGCAAGCAGTTTGACACGAACGTGCTGGGGCTGATTCTGGCGACCCAGGAGGCAACGAAGTATTTCGGCGCCGACGGCGGAAGCGTCATCAACATCGGCTCTGTCGTCAGCAGTCTTACTCCTCCGGCCTCGGTTGTATACACGGCCACCAAGGGCGCAGTAGATGCGGTAACGGGAGTGCTTGCGAAAGAACTCGGTCCGAAGAAGATTCGCGTGAACTCGATTAACCCGGGCCTGACCATCACAGAAGGCGTAGAAGCTGCTGGATTCTCTGAAGGGGATTTCACGACGCAGACCGTGGCACAGACCCCGCTAGGACGCGTGGGTCAGCCGACGGACATTGCTCCTGCGGCGGTGTTTCTTGCCTCGGATGACGCGCGCTGGGTGACCGGTGAGACGCTGGCAGTATCAGGCGGGCTGAAGTAAGAGCCAGCCGTCATTCCCAATTGAGATTGAATCATGCCCGTATCTCCGAAGTGAGATGCGGGCACTTTTTCGAAGAGGCTGCTTTTACCGGGGGCAGCGAAGGATTGGACAACGCGGTAAACTGGAATGTACGGTGCAGCGCGCGCCCGTTCGTCTTCGGGCGCATTTTTTGCGCTTGAGCATCGAGACAGGTTTATGAGCACAACGAGTCCCGCTGGTCGATCGACAAAGCCCTCCCCAAAGCAAACGCATTCCCGCGAACAAATCTTTGACGCTTTCCGCAGGTGGGGATACCTGCAAGCGCAGCTCGACCCGCTGGGGCAATACCTTCAGCCTGGCGACGTTCCAGAACTGGACCTGAGCGGCCCGGACGCGGTCGAAGCGCGGCGCTACTACTGTGGTACAGTAGGCGCCGAGTTCATGCATATTCCCTCAGCGGATCGGCGCGCGTGGATTGCCGAGCGTCTGGAGGCAGACGCGCTGGCGGTGGACGAAGCCAGCCGGCAGCACATTCTGGAACTGCTGACCCGCGCCGATGTATTTGAGCAGGTTATTCAGTCGCGCTACCTCGGGACCAAAAGGTTTTCGCTGGAAGGCGTGACGGCTCTAATTCCTTTTTTAGACGAGTTGCTGAACCGAGCCGCCGAGTTTGGTGCGCAGCGGTCGGTGATGGGCATGAGCCATCGCGGACGCTTGAACGTGATGGTGAATACGTTCGGCAAGTCCGCGACAGACATCTTCTCAAAGTTTGAAGATGTGGATCCGCGCAGCATTTTAGGCGGCGGCGATGTGAAGTATCACGTGGGCGCCACAGGAACATACCCAACCCGCAACGGTGAGTCGATTGGTTTGCACCTCGCATCAAACCCGAGCCACCTTGAAGCGGTAGACCCGGTGGCCATGGGGCGTGCGAAGGCTTGGCAGGTCCGCTATGGCGTGGACGGCGTGAACCGCGTGCTGCCGGTGATCATTCACGGAGATGCTGCGTTCGCCGGACAGGGCATCTGGGCAGAGACGATGAACCTGGGCGCGATCGAAGGCTATTCGGTCGGCGGCACAATCCAGATTATTGTGAACAACCTGATCGGATTTACAGCTGAACCGGAGGAGTCGAACTCTACGCGCTTCTCGACGGACCTGGCGAAGCGTCTTCCTATCCCGATTTTCCACGTGAACGCAGAGGACGCGGACGCGGTGGTGCGGATTGCGGCGCTGGCAGCGGAGTATCGGCACACCTTTCATACGGATGTAGTGGTGGACCTGATTGGCTACCGGCGACACGGGCACTCGGAGGTCGATGACCCTACGATTACCCAGCCGCTACGCTACGAGCGGATCAAGAACCATCCGCCCCTGTATGAGATTTACGCAAAGCAGATCGGCGCCGACACGACAGCGCTGGTGAAGCAACTGCACGATGAGTACAACGAGGCCCAGAAGCAGGCAAAGACCATACAGAAAAAGCCTGTGCTGGCTAAGCTGCCGGAGTACTGGTCGGCCTACACCGGCGGCCCGCTGAAGGCTGAGTACGAAGTGGAAACTGGATTACCGCGCGAGACGGTACATGCGCTGGCGCAGGGCCTTACGTCGTATCCGGGTATTTTCCATATCCACCCAAAAATTAAAAAGCTACTGGAACAGCGGCTGGAGATGGGCGAAGGTAAACGGCCCTTCGATTACGGAATGGCCGAGGCAACGGCGGTTGCTTCGCTGGTGACGGCTGGCATTCCGGTGCGGCTGAGT
Organism: Acidobacteriaceae bacterium; assembly: GCA_030039895.1. Lineage (GTDB taxonomy): Bacteria > Acidobacteriota > Terriglobia > Terriglobales > Acidobacteriaceae > Silvibacterium. Next base: position 13,229 of record JASHUR010000029.1, read on the forward strand.
GGGCAGGACAGCCAGCGTGGCACCTTCAACCAGCGCCATTCTGTGTTGATTGATATTGAGAATGAGCAGGCGTGGATTCCGCTGAACCATCTGGCCGAAGAACAGGCTCCGTTTGATGTATACAACTCACTGCTGTCCGAGGCGGGCGTACTCGGGTTCGAGTACGGATACAGCCGCGACTACCCCGAAGCGCTGGTGCTCTGGGAGGCGCAATTTGGAGACTTTGCCAACGGCGCGCAGATTGTGATTGACCAGTTCATCTCGTCAGCAGAGGACAAGTGGGGGCTGCTGAGTGGCGTGGTTCTGCTGCTGCCGCACGGCTACGAAGGGCAGGGCCCGGAACACTCCAGCGCGCGTGTGGAGCGCTACCTGCAGCTGGCTGCGCGAGACAACATGCAGATTTGCCAGCCTTCAACGGCGGCGCAGTACTTCCACCTGCTTAGGCGACAGGCCCTGCGCAAGTGGCGCAAGCCGCTGATCGTGTTTACGCCGAAGAGCATGCTGCGGCATCCGGACGCATTGTCTGGAATCGAGGAGTTTGCAAAGCCGTACTTCCAGAACGTTCTGCCGGAAACCCAGATCCAGAATGCGCAACGCCTGCTTTTGTGCACAGGCAAGATCGGCCATGAGCTGCGCATGGAGAGGCAGAAGCGCAAGGAATCGACGACTGGAATCATTTTTCTCGA
>JASHUR010000271.1 GCA_030039895.1 Acidobacteriaceae bacterium
AACCCTGTTGTTTCTTCCTTGATAAGCTCGGGGTCGCGTGGAAAATTCGAGCTGACGAAGTAGCCGTTCTTCGTCCGCCAAAGCGGTGTGTTCTTCAGCCCCAGCTCAAGATAGGCGATCTCGCCCGTCTTGCGGTCGCCGATTAACCAGTCGTTCGCGTATCCGCCGTTGTCGCCCTTGCGCATGATCGCCACATACTGATCGATTGAGTTCGCATACTGCAGCGCCTTGCGGGACCGCTCAAATTCCGGAATTCCGTTCGAGTCCCACCCGACGAATCCGCTGATCGTTGTCTCGGTCACCATGATCCCGGCACTGTTAATGCCGAAGTCGTCCTGGCTGGTAATGATGCCTGGCGCCCCATCCATCAAAATGCGGTACCCATGCGTCGGCTGTATGTCGAACACAATTACCCAACGCTCGCCCTCTGCATACGATGACCAGTTGTTATGCGCAATGACGATCCTGCCGTCTTTCGTGTAACTCCCCGTCGCAATAAACGCGCTGCAGTTTCCAGGCGCTTTTGGGTCATGCGATGCATTCGCCGCGCTCGTGTGCTTGTCGAGCCATGGTACGTAGTATTCGGTGAGTTCGATGTCGCCATTCATCGCGACAATATCCCACAGGTCAAGATCAATGCCTCGAGCCTTCACTCCCTCTGCGATTCCGCGCAGCTCGGCACGGTACTCCGCGTCGATGTGCGGCCAGAGCACTTTCCGTCCAGCCTCGCGGAAGAATTCCCAGTCGCGATGTGTCGAGTGCTCGGCTTCGACTTTGAGCACGTGATAAAAATCCTCAATCTGCGGGGCCAGAAGATAGCCATGCTGAAAGCCAATCTGCTCCGGGCTGCCCTGCAAATGGACATACGTCCATCCGCCACGCTCAAAGCGGTACGCCCCTTCGAGACGCGGATCCTTAGTCCCCGCAGGAACATGGGCTGCAAAAGCCACGGTCGATAGAACAAAAGATAGAACTGCGGCAACACGAAGCAGCTTTATGAGCATTCGGCCCAGACCTCTTGTGAAGAGTGACGTCGACTGTAGAGTTGACTATAGCTCAGAACTGCAGGAATCCAGCCGACATAATGAGCTAAGAGGACGCACGCATGCGCTATTGATGAAGCTCCTGGCGCAAATGCGCCATGTGGACACGAGCCCTGCGTGCCCGAAAGAAGTTCAGCGCTTCTTCTTTGCGGGCTTCGCAGCTTTCTTCACGGCCTTCTTCTTCGCCAGTTTCGCAGAAGGCCTGGCTGCAGGTTTCTTTACAGCCTTTGGTGCCGGCTTGGCAGGCTTCTTCGTAACCTTTACAGGTGCCTTCTTCGCTGGCTTTACGGCTTTCTTAGACGCGACCGCCTTCGCCACCGCCTTTGCAGGAGTTGGCTTTGCCGCTTTCGCAGGCGCGGTTTTCACCGGTTTTGCAGCTACCGGAACCTTTTTCACCGGAGCCGCTTTTTCCGCGGCAGCCGCGACCTTCGCTGCCTTTGCGACAGTGGCCTTCTTTGCCGGCGCCAGCCTTATCTCGGGCTCTTCCTCTTCATGGTCCTCATGGCCCTCATCGCCGAATTCCTCTTCATCCAAGCCCTCAACATGCGCTTCAAGCTCGGCCTGGTCTTCTTCCTCTTCCACGATCTTGGCCCGCTTCGTGCGTGTACGACGAATGCTGACCGGCGGCGGCGGAGCAGGCGGCGAATGCGGCTCAAGAAATGCCCGCATCTCTTCGTCGGTCCCCAGCTTGCCGTCCATCAGCGCAAAGAATATCTCCTGCACCAACTCCTGGTAGCCCGGCAAATCGGGCGTAATCCGCTTTTCCAACATCATCGCCGTTGGAATCTTCTGCCGCGCCTCCGGCCACACCGTCGCAAAGTTCTTGAACTTCGTCTGCACAAGCGAATTCTTGCTTGTATACGCCAGCCAAAGCACTGGTTCAGCAGCGTAGCTGGTCAGCAGCTTCCACGTAGCCGAAGGCGCTGCGTTCTTCTTGTCCAGTAGTTCCTTTTGGAACTCCTTCGCGTTGTGCTCCAGCCGTTCCCAATGCTTTACAAAACCCGGCCGCGGGAAGAGCCGCTTTAGCGCCGAACGGTCCTTCGGCGTCAGCTTCGCCGTCAGCAACTCCATGTGCGCGGCCGACAGGTCGGGGTGAATCCCCTGCATCAACAGGTGCAGCAGCGTTTGGTGCAACGCCTCCAGCCCCTTCGCATCCGCTTTGGAGCTCGTCCAGGCCGGAAAAATCTGCTTCATCCAGCCCTCTGCCTCCAGCGCCTTCAGCGCCTTCAGGGCATCTTCCTCGTGCACAATCTCTTCTAGCTCGTAGCCCTTCAGGTATGCCGGGATGGCTTCGATCGCGTCCTCTTCCTTCGCGTTTTCGTAACGCCCCCTGGTACGCTCGTCCATCTCCCAGCCGGTGCGCGCTGCCAGGCGAACCGCCCGCAGCAGCCGCGACGGATCCTCGATAAACCCGTATGGGCTCACGACGCGCAGGGTACGCGCTTCAATATCTGCAATGCCGTTTAGCGGATCCAGCAGCAACCCATACGATCCTTCATTCAGGGACACAGCCATTGCATTGGCAGTAAAGTCCCGCCGCCGCAAATCTTCCAGAATCGCGGACCAGTGGTAAACCGGCTTGCCCGGCTTCGGATATTCCTCACTTCGTGCGCTCGAAACCTCAATACGCACCCCATGGAACCAGAAAAAGAGCGTCCGAGAGGGCTCATGCTCACCCCAGAGTTCAGCGCCAGCTTTCTCTAATGATTTCTTAAGCTTCAGGGCGTTTCCCTGAACCGTAAAATCAAGATCGCGAACCGGGAACCCAGTCGAGAGGTCCCGTATCGCACCGCCGGCGAGAAACACAGTCATCCCATGGTTGCGGGCAATATCCCGAACCTTCTCCAGCGCGCTTCGCTGGTTCAGTGAGAGTCGGTTTTCAAGAAGATATGCGTAATCGGCCATGCCCTCACTATCGGTAGCGGACGCTTCCGCCTGCCCGGCCCTCCAACGCTAAGTGACAGTTTAACAATAGCTTACAGTCGCCCAAGTGCGCTCACAAAGCTACAATGTAACACAATGAAAATATTCTGACTACCGCGTTGCACAATTTTCGCTGCGATCCTCCTTGCTCCGTGCAACAATCCTCAGTTGGAATAGAACGTTTCCGAATTCCTCATGGCAGGCAGCCGAAAAAAAACGATCGTCCGCAAACTCTCCCAGGACTGGATTGCGGGATATCTGCCCGCCAGCGGATTCCTACATAGTGGAATCATTGAGTTACTTGCCCTCGACGGTAAAACCCTACAGCTGGCTGCCGCAGAGCTTAAGTGGGTATGCTATGTCCGCGACTTCAACTCGGGCGAGGCCGCCAATCCCGAACGACTGCTGCGCAAGACCTTCACTGGACGCCCCCGCAGCGAAGGCGTGGTACTGCGCCTGCAACTCTCCGACGGTGATGTCCTCGAGGGACTAGCCTCGAATGATCTCTCTCTCATTTCCGGCGAGGGCGTCTTCCTTACTCCGCCCGACATCCGGTCCAACACCCAGCGCCTCTGGATCCCACCAACTGCAATTGCACAGCTCGAAGTGCTGACGGTCGTCGGAGCCGCAAAACGCAGCAAACCCACTCCGCCAGCAGGTCCGACAACGCAGGAAAGTCTCTTTTAATTTGTTGACTTGGTGCAGGCCGCAAGACTCCCTCGGAGACTCACAGAAGGAGTGACCAACTGTGCGACCTTGCGTGATGCCGGAGAGATGCATCCGAGCTAAGCAGGTGGTCTAAAAGTAAAGCGCCCGGATCCCTATGATTAGGAATCCAGGCGCTAGAGCAGCCCTCCCCCAGAACTGCCCACGCCCCTAAGCTATTTATTCTCTTGGTATCTGGCAAGAAATCTTAGGTAATTTTGCAGTCATCCTCAGAATGTATTACTACGGTGACTATTCGTAATCTAGTGACTGGCCGCCGGTATGCTCCAGCTCGCACTGCAGAACTTCAACCGGCTCCGCTTCATGCAGTGCATTCAAAATATGCGCCTTAACTTTCTTCGACCATTGCTCTGACTCCATCAGAACCAGCACCGCCGGGCCAGCTCCGCTGAGCGCTACTCCCAGGATTCCGTCCAATCCTGCTAGCGGAAGTAGTTTGAGCAACAGCGGACACACCTCACTCCGATACGGCTGATGCATTCGATCCTTCATCGCGTCGGCAATCAGGCTGCCTCGTCCGGAGGCAAACGCCCCCGTAAGCACTGCAACACGCTGCAAATTCGCTACTACATCCGCTCGCGAGTAGCTTTCCGGCAACACCGCCCGCGAAGATGCCGTGGACAGTGGCTTTTCAGGCAGCACAATCATCGCGCGCCACTCAGTTGGAGGCGAAAACGAAACCGCATGGAGAGTTTCGCCGTCCCAGCTCCCGGCGACAAAGCCGCCCAGCCAGCAGGCCGCCGTATTGTCCGGATGCCCTTCCAGCCGCGTTGCCTCCGCCAGAATCTCCTCCCGGGTCCAGTTCAGCCCACCAAAGTGCGACGCCAGTGTCACGCCTGCCAGCCGAACCGCGGCCGACGATCCGCACCCCATGCCGAGTGGAATCCCATTCTTGACGTCGAGTGACAGAGGTTTCGCTTCAAGCCCCTTCGCCGCCAGAGTCTTCCGATACACATCCAGAAGCAGATTCCGTTCCAACGAGCCACAGACCTCGGGGCTTCTGCCTTCCGCACGAATCGAAAACTTTGCGGCTTCTCGCGCCCACATCTCAAGATGCACATCCAGCGCCAGGGCCAGCGTGTCAAACCCCGGGCCCAGATTGGCCGAGGTCGCCGGCAGCTTTAAATGCAGTCCGCCTGGCATCAGTGCCCCGCTGCTTTCTCGAGCACTCGCAGCACCGCATCCGCGTCGGCTTCCAGCTCAATCGTGTTGCGTCGGGTAAATTCAATCTCCTGGCGCTGCGGCGCTGCTTCGTCCTCGCGCAGCAGTGTGCCGCGATGATAGTCAATGGTGTAGTCGGAGTCCTTGAGAGTGTGCCCGGTCAGCAGCAGAACCACGCTATGCGAGACCTCGATTCTGCCTGCTGCCATCAGTTTCTTCAGTCCCACCAGCGTTACCGCCGATGCCGGTTCGCAACCAATGCCTTCAGCGCCAATCTCGGCTTTAGCAAGCGCAATGTCCGCTTCGCTCGCTTCTTCCACCCATCCTCCCGTCGCGCGGACGATTTTGACAGCCTTCTTCCACGACGCAGGATTCCCAATCCGGATTGCGCTTGCCCGAGTGTTCGCCTCAACCGGAACCAGCTTCTCGCCATTCCAGTCATGCATCGCGCGGTAAAGCGGATTGGCGCCTTCGGCCTGGACAATCGAGATGTGCGGCACGCGGTCCGTCAGTCCCAGGTGTTTCATCTCCAGAAATGCTTTGCCCAGTGCCGAACCATTTGCCAGGTTTCCACCGGGCACAATCAGGTGGTCCGGGACTTCCCAGTTCATCTGCTCGGCAATCTCCAGCGCGGGCGTCTTCTGTCCCTCAAGCCGGTATGGATTCACCGAATTCAGCAGATACACCGGGGCCCGCCGCACCACTTCGCTCAGCACCCGTACGCAGCCGTCAAAGTCCGTCTTGAGCTGCACGGTCAGTGCGCCATAATCCAGCGCCTGCGATAGCTTGCCCCAGGCAATCTTGCCCTCCGGAATCAGCACCAGACTGCGCATCCCCGCACGCGACGCATAGGCCGCCATTGCTGCTGACGTATTTCCCGTCGATGCGCACGCCACCCACGAGAACCCTCGCTCATAGGCCACGGAGAGGGCCGTCGTCATGCCCGTGTCCTTGAATGAGCCCGTCGGATTCATTCCCTGGTGCTTGGCAAAAATCCGGTCCGCGCCGGTCATATCAGCCGTACGCGTCATATGGTACAGAGGAGTGTTCCCCTCCCGCAGCGACACAATATGCTGCTCGTCGCGCAGGATCGGAAGCATCTCGCGAAATCGCCATACACCGCTCTGGTCTTTCAATTCGGTCGAGCTGCGGCGCTCCTTCCACAGCCAGCGAAGCGCGCTTACGTTTGGCAGCGCCCGCCGCGCGGCGATTTCTGGAACACCCGCACAATTCTGTCCGTTTCCGGACATGTCGCTCCAGGCCGGATACTCCACTTCGTACAACTCGCCGCACTCCGGGCAGCGGAAATTTTCCTTCAGGTCCATCAGCGCGATTGCACGCGCGCACCCTGTGCAGCGCAGTAAATGTGAGTCTTGCATCATGATGAATGATCTTAGGGTAACAGGGAGACGCACATCCGCTTGGCTCACGATCTCCATGCTCTCATTCTCCTCTGCCGGCAATCGCATGGTCCGGCGGCCAGGGCCTAAATCCGATAATTTGTAAGAAAATATCGTATAAAATCATCCTATGGGTTCAATGCTTACACCACGACAGGCTGCGCTCCGTCTGGGAATCTCCTATCCGACGATCAAGCAGTGGATCTACCACGGAAAATTGAAGACGGTGAAGACTCCCGGTGGACACTATCGCATCCCTGAAGCCGAACTCGATCGTTTTCTGCACAAGGCC
>JASHUR010000272.1 GCA_030039895.1 Acidobacteriaceae bacterium
GGGCGAATCGTCAGCACAGTTGGGGCATCGAACAAGAACGGCTTAACGGCGCAGATCACTCAGCTCGAAAATTCCAATCCCGGCATTGCCTCCAATCGTGCAACCGTGGTGGCGCCTACGCTTGAAACCTTGAACGCAGTGCGCAGCGCTGGATTGACGAGCCAGGCAAGGACAGCCATCGATCTTCTGACTGCGAAGTCGGCAATAGACAGCCTTCTTGACGAGTCAGAGTATCTCCAACGGCAAGCCACCAATCTTCGTGCGCCGTTGATTGCGCTCCTGAGGAACACCATCCAGGAGGGTCAAACTTTATCGCAGTCCACCACCAGTCCGGTTGGACAGAAACCAGCAAACAACATACATAACTCGCGCACCCTGCCTTCCGCGACATCGCAGCCGGCTGATACCGTCGATCAGTTCAAAGAACTAACTGCTACATTCAAGGCCCTCTCCAGCGCAACTGTTCCGCTCAGCCAGGAAATCATTACACTTCAGGAAAACCAGGCGAACCTGCAGGCGTGGAGTACAGCCGTAGACCAGGAATACGACCTCCTGCTTCACATGATCCTGGTACGGGTACTGCTGATTGCAATCGCTCTCCTGGTAATTCTCTTTTTGAGTGAAGTGTGGCGCAGGGCAACCAGACGCTATGTGCGCGATATGCGCCGCCGGAGACAGCTGCATGTCGTCCGGAGACTCGTCACCGGCTTTCTAATTGGCCTTGTGCTCATCTTCGGTCTAATTACTCAATTCAGTTCCCTGGCAACATTTGCCGGATTACTGACTGCCGGCATCGCTCTCGGACTCCAAACAATCCTCCTGTCCGTCGCCGCATATTTCTTCATTATTGGCCGCTATGGGATCAAGGTCGGTGACCGAATCACAATTGCAGGAGTCACGGGAGACGTCTTGGAGGTAGGCCTGGTCAGGTTCTACATGATGGAAATGGCGGGCAATGCGACCGACCTTTACGCCACCGGGCGTGTGGCCGTGTTTTCCAATGCGGTTCTCTTTCAGGCAGCGACACCGCTTTATAAGCAAATGCCAGGAACCGAGTACCAGTGGCATGAGCTAATCATCCAGCTCAACCCGGATGCAGACTATCGAGCTGCAGCGCAGCAGATTCTGGCAGCCGTACGGAGCATCTACGACGGCTATCGCGAACAGATTGAACGTCAGCACAAAGACCTGGAGTCATGGATTGATTCCAGCCTGGAGGTGCCCGAGTTGCAGTCCAATCTCCAGTTGGTGGACAACGGTCTGCAATTCTGGGTCAGATTTCCGGTAATTATTCGACAGGCTGCAGGCATCGATGAGCAGATATCAACATCGGTCCTCAGGTTGATTGCAGACAATCCGGACATAAAGGCAGCAGTCGTTTCACAACCCACTATCAAAGCAGCGTTGAAGTGCTGAAATCCAGCCCCCTTTTTTTGACATATCACGCGTCTTCGCGTTCTCATTGTTTCGTATCCATTCGCCCAAGGAGCTTGATTTATGCAGCGGAAACCCCTCATTCATAGAAGTCTCCTGTTCACCCTCATCGCCGTGCTCTTCGCTTTCACGCAGGTGCACGCGCAATGTAAACCGCCGGGAAACCAGCATCCTGTTCTGAGCCCTGCCGCTCAGGCCACCACCAGCCTTACCGGTAAAACGCTCACGGTCTACTACTGCGCTCCGTCCATGCGCGGACGCAAGATCATGGGCGGCCTGGTTCCCTACGGCAAGGTATGGCGAACCGGAGCGAATACGTCCACGACATTTCACACCGACGCCAACCTTCTTATCGGCAAAACCGCTGTCCCAGCCGGAACCTACACGATCTACTCCGTTCCCTCTCGCACAAGATGGACGCTCATTATTAACAAACAGGTAGGACAATGGGGAACGGTCTATAACCAATCCCAGGACTTCGCTCGAATTCCCATGTTTGAGGGGGTGATTCCAAGCGCGCCCGCGCAGAAATTCAGAATCAGCTTCCAACACACGAGAGGCAACAAGACCGAGCTTCACTTCACTTGGGAAAACACTAACGTGTACGTCCCGATCACCGCAACCAACTGAGTGCCATCACTCTTTGGTTGCCTGATTCTCGACGGCGCGAGCGCGTTCTAGCTCCTCCATTACGGACTGGATGAGTTGCTTCGCGCCGTTGATTTCTCCAAGCACGGTTTCGAGGTCAAGCGCTGGCTTTGAGGGATTCCGCTGAGAGACGCAATACACGCCGTGCTGCCCGATCAGGATCAGGGCATCGGTCAGCATATCGAGCGAGACCGCCAGCTTACCCCGCTCCGGCCCCATCATGAATTCATATTTCTCAAGCTCATCGCGCCGCTGGTAGAGAGAGCTCATTACCACTCCTTCGCCGCGGAATCGATTTCCACCGCTTCACTTGCGCCCGCAGCCTGCCAGCGCAACACCGGCTTTCGCGCAGCTGTTGTCTCATCCAACCGCGAGACGCGCGTGGAATGCGGCGCACTCGTTACCAGTTCCGGATTCTCCTCCACCTCGCGCGCAATCTGCCGCATCGCGTCGATGAACAGATCCAACTCTTCGCGCGACTCGCTCTCCGTCGGCTCAATCATGAGCGCACCCGGAACGATCAGCGGAAATGACGTTGTATACGGGTGGAACCCGTAATCGATCAGCCGTTTGGCAATATCGCCCGTCTTCACGCCATTCCTGGTCTGCCGTTTATCGCTGAAGACCACTTCGTGCATCGAGGGCGTCGAGTAGGGCAAATCATACACATCTTCAAGCTTCCTGCGGATATAGTTTGCATTCAGCACCGCATCTTCTGTCGTCTGACGCAGCCCGTCTGGACCGTTTGCAAGTATGTATGCCAGTGCACGCACAAACATACCGAAGTTGCCGTAGAGCATGCGCACACGCCCTACTGACTGCGGCCGGTTGTAGTCCCAATACAGCAGGCCGTTGCTTCCCTGCTTGAGCACCGGACTCGGAAGGAATGGTTCCAGAGTCTTCTTGCACGCCACTGGCCCCGATCCCGGCCCTCCTCCGCCGTGCGGTGTCGAGAAGGTTTTGTGCAAGTTCAAATGCATCACGTCTGCGCCAAAGTCCCCGGGGCGTGTCTTGCCGACCAGCGCATTCATGTTTGCACCGTCCATGTAGAGCAGCGCGCCCTTGTCATGCAGCACATCGGCAATTTTGTGGATCTCATTTTCGAACACGCCAATCGTCGAGGGATTGGTCAGCATCATCGCCGCCGTGTCTTCGTTAACCATCTGCGCCAGTGCTGCCACGTCCACACCACCCTGCGCATTCGACTTCAGGTTCACCACCTGATAGCCGCACGTCGCCGCTGTTGCCGGATTTGTCCCATGCGCCGAATCAGGAATGATGACATGCTTGCGCGGGTTCCCCTTCGACTGGTGATAGGCGCGGACCAGCATAATGCCGGTGAACTCCCCATGCGCCCCGGCCGCAGGCTGCAAAGTAATCGCGTCCATGCCGGTAATTTCCATCAGACAGTCCTGCAGCAGCTTGATGATGCCCAGTGCACCCTGCGAAAGCGACTCCGGCTGGTACGGATGAGCCTCGGCAATTCCCTCCAGACGCGACACAAACTCGTTCACGCGTGGGTTGTACTTCATTGTGCAGCTTCCCAGCGGATACATACCGAGATCAATCGCATAGTTCCAGGTGGAAAGCCGCGTAAAGTGGCGAATAATCTCGATCTCGCTAAGCTCGGGCAGCGTGGGTTCGTCCTTGCGAACCGCCTCACCCAAAAGCGCGGCGGCATCGACCGCAGGTACGTCCAGCGGAGCAAGCTTATAGCCCTTTTTGCCCGGCGACGACTTCTCAAAGCTCAGGCCCTCGTTTTGTGTGAGGTGTGCCGTGACCTTGCGGGTTGTTCCAGTAAATCTGTCTGTTGTTGCCATCATCTATCCCTATCTGCCTATCGTGTAGAAACAGCCACAGGTGCACCCGCAATCACCGCAGCCGCTGCATCGATCTGTTCCTTTGTCGTCAATTCTGTCGCACACCATAAAGTCGCGTTGCCCAGCTCGGGATACCACTTCTCCAACGGCAAGCCGCCGATGATCTTCTTCTCCAGCAGTCGCGCATTGAGCTGCCCCGCAGGCTCCTCCGTTTGCAAGACAAACTCGTGAAAGCGAGGCGTGCCTGCGAACAACACTCTGCCCTGCTTACCGAGCGCATTGGCCGCATATTTCGCCTTGGCCAGGTTCTGTTCCGCCAGTTCGCGCATTCCCTGCTTGCCGTAAACAGTAAGGAAGATCGTGGTCATCAGCGCCACGAGCGCCTGGTTCGTGCAGATATTCGAGGTCGCCTTCTCGCGACGGATATGTTGCTCGCGTGTTGAAAGCGTAAGTACAAATCCGCGCCGCCCTTGGGTGTCCTTGGTCTCGCCCACAAGCCGGCCTGGCATCTGGCGGAGATACTTCTCCTTTGCCGCCAGTACGCCGCAATACGGTCCGCCATAGCTCAGCGCCACTCCAAATGACTGCGCCTCCATGGAAACAATGTCCGCCTCAACCGGAGGACGCACAATTCCCAGCGACACCGCCTCCGCAATCGAGACAATCAGCAGCGCGTTCTTTTTGTGTGCGATCTCAGCGATCGCCGGAATGTCTTCAATAATTCCAAAGAAGTTCGGTGACTGGACCAAAACGCACGCCGTCTCTTCCGTTACGGCCTGTTCCAGCGCTGCCAGGTCGATCCGCCCGTCTGGTCCGTACCCAACCTCGCGCGCGTCATGTCCCTGGTGCTGTGCATATGTGTGCATTACCTCGCGGTACTCCGGGTGTACCGTCCGTGCCACCAGCACATCGTCGCGCCCTGTAACGCGAATCGCCATCATCACCGCTTCAGCCGCACCGGTTGAGCCGTCATACATGGACGCATTCGCAATATCCATGCCCGTTAACTCGCAGATCATCGTCTGGAATTCGAAGATCGCCTGCAGCGTCCCCTGCGTGATTTCCGCCTGATAAGGTGTATACGAGGTCAGGAACTCGCCACGCTGCACGAGCGAATCGATGATGACCGGGCGATAGTGACGATATGCCCCTGCTCCGAGAAAGCTGGCATAGCCATTGGCGTTCCTGGCCGCAGCTGCCTTGAAGTACTCAACAACCTCTGATTCGCCCATCTGGCGTGGGATGTCAAGATCTCTCTCCAGCCGGTACTCATCTGGAATTACGGAAAAAAGGTCGTCGATCGAGGTGGCGCCAATCTCGCGCAACATCTCGATACGCTCAGTGTCAGACTTCGGCAGGTAGCGCATCCGTTCTTAATTACCAGTCTCTTCAGCAATAAATTTTTCGTAGTCGGCGGCAGACAGCAATGAACTAAGTTCGCTCGGATCACTCAACTCCACTTTGATGATCCATGCTCCATGCGCGTCGCTATTGATTTTCTCGGGAGAATCCTTCAGCGTCTCATTCACCTCCGTCACTGTTCCGCCGACCGGAGAGTAAAGGTCAGAGACTGCCTTCACCGACTCCACACTGCCGAACACCGCGTCCTTCGTGACCTTGTCGCTAACCTTGGGAACATCAACAAATACGATATCGCCGAGTGAGTTCTGCGCGTAGTCAGTAATTCCGATTTTGCCCTGGTTGCCCGCGACCTCAATCCACTCATGCTCGCGCGTGTATTTGTATTTCTCGGGATAAGCCATTCAATCTTTCTCCTCTTGTATAAGCTCTTCCTGGTGCGATGCGCTTCACGCCACCTTTTTCGGCCTGCGGTAGAACGGAGTTGGAATCATCTTCGCCTTCACCGGATTCCCGCGCACTTCCACAGCAATCTCTCCTCCTGCTGCAGCCACTTCGACTGGCACGTAGGCAAGCGCAATGTTCTTCTTGAGGAATGGTGCGGGTGATCCACTGGTAACCTCGCCAATCTTCTTTCCAGTGGCGTTAAGAACCGCATAACCGTCGCGGGCGATCCCGCGCTCGATCATCTCAAGCCCCACCAGCTTGCGCTTCGGACCGCCTTCGGACTGAACCGCGCGCATGGCCTCAGCACCAACAAAGTCGCCCTTGTCCAGTTTGAGGAACCGCTCCAGGTTGGCCTCAAACGGATTGATGGTCTCAGAGATTTCGTGCCCATAAAGCGCCATAGCCGACTCCAGCCGTAGCGTGTTCCGTGCGCCCAGCCCGCAGGGTAGAATGCCGAACTCCTTGCCCGCTTCGAGGACCTCGTTCCATACACGCTCGCTCGTAGCCGTGTCTGAGGGAACATAAATCTCAAAGCCGTCTTCACCTGTGTAGCCCGTGCGCGCGACTAGCGTATTCGGCAGGCCACAAACCGTACCCCACTTAAAGTGGTAGCCCTTAATGGTGCTCAGGTCGAGGTTCGTAAGCTTCGCCAGGGTCTCAACTGCCTTCGGTCCCTGAATCGCCAACTGCGTGTAGTAGTCGCTGAAGTCATTCGCATGACAATGAAACTGCTGTACATTCTGCCGGACCCATTGGAAGTCCTTCTCACGGGTCCCGGCATTAATCACGATCAGATAATCGTTATCGCTGAATTTGTGAACAATCACGTCGTCCACAAAGGTTCCCTGCGGATACAGCATCGCCGAGTACTGCGCTTGTCCCACCTGAAGCCTGGAGGCGTCATTCATGCAAATGTGCTGCACGGCGTTCAGCGACTCCGGCCCACGCAACTGAATGTCGCCCATGTGGCTTACGTCAAAGACCCCGACTCCAGTGCGCACGGCCATATGCTCGGCAATCAGCCCTGAGTACTCGACGGGCATGTCCCATCCGCCAAAATCAACCATCTTGGCTCCCATGCGGCGGTGCGTTGCGTTAAGTGCGGTCTGCCGGAGCGCAAGTGATGTCGAAGAGGCCACAGTCACGAATCCTTTGGCAAAAAAAATACGGAACTTTTAACGTTAGCACGACGACTGGGTTGTGCGGGAACCGCGCGGAATCGTGCCGGTTTCCCGCTAAAGAAATACAAGGGCAGGTATTCTGAGGCTGATTTTGCTGTGCCTCTGATTTCCAAGGTGCATCAGGAGCCGCTCTACCGTATAGCATTCATAATACGAAACATCCAGAGCCCGCCAATCGCCGCAAATTTCTCCCGGCCAGACCGGTTGAAGTCTCTCGCTCGAAAGGCCCGACAGCATCTGCTCCAGGCCCGATTCTCCTCGATCTCAAGACAGCACGCTGATTTCAATGCATCGGCTATTTGCGGTGGTGTTTTTTAACCGGGTGGAATCCCTGGCCAAACCGGTAGACCAGGCCAACCGAGAGCGCGAACTGCTCGTGAATTCCGGCGCCGCCGAAGTCGGTCAGTGTGGCGTCGGGTGAAATGCGGAAGACAAGCCGCGGTGAGCGGTTGAGATCGATCGATCCGCCAATCGCGCTGCCAAAGGTGAACTGATTATTGAAGAAGCCGACATTCTCGGGGGGGACCGGGTTATTGTTCTGGTCCTGAAGACCGCGGGTGAAATAGCCGTACGCCCCGCCAAAGAGGGCATGGAAAAGCATGGAGATGTGCTGATTACTCGGGCCCCGATACTCGGGCCCGACCAGGAACATGTGCTCGCTCACAAACGGCCCTTCAATGCGGTATGGGTTGGGAGCCACGCCGCTCGTTCCGTAATAGCCGCGTGCGTTTGCGGCGACTGCCCAGCGAGGAGTAAAGAAGCGTGCCACCTGCGCGTCGAATCCGCCGAGATTAGCCCCCTGAACCAGATCGGGGCCGGCATTAAAGTGGGAGTAGGCAAAGCCTCCGTAGACCTCCCACCGCCAGTCATATCGAACATTCGCCAGGGTGTTGTTGGGTGCGACCGTAGGCTGCGTGTACTGCGCCCGGGCCTGAACTTGAAAACATGACACCAATGCTACGGCTGCGATAAGGGAAAAAAGACTCTTCCGCACGTCGAGAGAAACCTCCAGAAACCTGCTCTGTACATAAACAGCTGCGATTGACCCGCAATACTTCACGATACATGGTGGATGTGGGTTCTGTCCTGCACGTGCGCTGGAATACGGCTTCCTCGTTACCGCTTACGCGCTTCTTTATTCTTATCGGTCCGCTTTTGGATGCCCTGGAGGATGATGTCCCGCTGCGCTAACCGCCCTTTACAACCTTGCGCCGGGTCAAAAGGAAGTCATTATTACCGGTATGCACGCCCAAAGCGCTCTGTGCGACAATACAGACAGCGGATCATTACGCTTTCCGGCCAACGCAGAGAGATGCCGGATCATGGGAGATTTGCCATGCTCGATAACCTATTTACACCAACACACCTGATCATCGTTCTTATTATTGCGCTGCTGGTCTTCGGACCCCGCAAACTGCCTGAGCTTGGCAAGGGTCTCGGAGAGGGTATTAAGGGCTTCAAGGAAGGCATCAAAGGCGCCACTGATGCTCCTCAGCAGGAGAACGTCGCGAAGACCGAGACTCCTCAACCGCCCGCTCCCACCCAGGCAAAGTAATAGCTCCCACGCCGTCCACTTTCTCGAAGGAACCCCGGAAACTTCCCCAGACATTCCCCCTTTGGGTTCCTTCCTGTACCCACCATCAAATTGACATAGGAAATTGGCGGCAACTGCCAGCACCTTGCCGCCCGGCTCGCGTTCAGTGGCTTGCTATTTGAGCAAGCCACCATTCCTCACCGCTCGACTGAGGCCAACGACGGGTAGTAGTACGGCTTTGCGGTCACGTCCAGACCCGGAACGTCAACGACGACATCAATCGAGTGTCGCTTTTCGCTGATTGCCGGCTGATGGCTGTAATAAGCCAGCGTGTACTGGCTGCGTATTGACGCGGCAATCTCACTGAAGCTCCTCTGGATTCCATTCTCTGAGAGCTCGGCTTCGAGAGACCCGCCCGTCATCACTATATATCGCGGCATCACATTGTCGGTCGGCAACAGCGGTAAATGTAACTTATCCAGGTAGCCGACACCCCAGATCGCAGATGAACCCACGATCGTCCCATATACCGAGATGTTGTTCGTCTGCAGGTACTTGATTACCTCTCTCTGCGTTGCCTTGCTGCCGGACTCTCTGCCATCGGTAATGACGTAGATGATGCGGCGGCGGCCCTTTGGCTGTCTTGCCAGTTGCCTTGCGGCGGCCAGAATCGCATCGTTCAGCGGGTAGACTTCTTTGGGAACTGTGAGGAATGTCCCGGAATTTCCACGCTGTGTATCCAGGTTCGGGTCGACATCCTGACCGTTGATCTGCGGCCCTAACGCGAATGGCCCGTCGACGGTGGGCACGCCCATGTCGCGGCCGGGCCGCTTGGACGAGTCCAACGCAGCAATAATTCGAGGTCCGCGCGCCCCGGTAAAGTCCGTAACCATATCCGGGCTTGTGTTGTAGGTAAATACGGCAATGGTGTCTGCCGGGCCAAACGCGCCCGTGACAGCGGTCAGGCTAGCGTTGACCTTGCGCATAATGTCCGCGGGAAGGCTCTGATCAATCACAAAGGCAACAGAGAGTGGCACTGGATCGGATGAGAAGTATGCAATGTTCTGGCGCTGCCCATCCTCATATATCTTGAACTGGCGCCAAGTGAGTCCCGATACCAGGTTATGATGCTTGTCACGCACTGTCACAGGGACAACGATGTAGTTAACCGGAATACGGATCGTGAAGGCCGATCCGTTTTCGCCCTTGCTCGGCATTATCGGAGGTTGCTGCTGAAATGTGCTGGGCTCGGAGTGCGAGGGAGGCTGGCTCTGCTGCGTCGTTTGCGGGTTGACCGCTGGCGCAGCTCCCTCACCGGGTGTCACTTCGTCTTTCAGGTCAGTCAGTCCTGAGGGCGCGGGAGCATTCGGAATGCTCTGCTGCTGCGCTGAATTCGCCTGCTGTTGCGGTTGCTGCTGTTGCGGCGCTGCTCCCAAAAGAAAGAACGAAAGTGCGAATGCCAAGACGCCTTGCGTCACCAGAAATCCTCCGACTACCGCCCAAAACCGCCATCTATGGCAGACTACGACGTATCTTCAGACTATCAGATTCAGGCCACCCATCTTCATGGCTATGCGTAGCCGGTTGCAACTGACCTTTCCATCCCGGAAGCCGTCTAATGTCTAATAGAGCTATGATCAAGCCCTGCTCCCGCCTGCTTCCTTGGTTCGCTATTGCGCTATTGCTGCTCTGCGCGACTGAGGTGGTCGCGCAAACCACGCCCTCGGCTGAAGCGCCGCCGCCCGACAGCAATTTTCCGGATACGACACAGCAGACCACGCCGGAGAAGACCTTCAAGGTCAACGTGAACCTCGTCAGCATGTACTTCACCGTGCGCGACAAGCATAACGGCTTGATTCCCACCCTGAGCAAGAGCGATTGCAGCATTTACGAGGACGGCCAGCTACAGACAATCAAGAACTTTTCTGCTGAAACTGACCTGCCCCTTACCCTCGGGATTCTGCTGGACACCAGCGGCAGCCAGACGAATGTGCTGCCTCTCGAACAACAGTCCGGCAGCCGCTTCCTCCACCAGATCATGCGTCCCAAGGACCAGGCATTTGTCGTCACCTTCGACGTGGATGTAGACCTTGCACAGGACTTCACCAACAACGTTGACGAACTAACCCGCGCTCTGGACAGAGCACAGATCAATACTGCAGGCGGCAATGGTGCGGGAGGTATCCCGGGCATAGGCCAGGGGCCGTTTCCCACGCAAGGAACGCCGAAGGGCACGTTGCTCTATGACGCGGTCGCTGAGGCGTCGAAAGACAAGCTGAGCATGACTACAGGCCGCAAGGCCCTCATTCTTCTTACTGACGGCGAGGATGAAGGCTCGATCACCAAGCCCGATCAGGCGATTGAAGCAGCGCAGAAAGCAAACGCCATCATTTACGTCATTCTGATCGCCGACCGTGGCTTCTACAACGGTTACACCTTTGGCTACACTGGCGCTGCGCAGATGCGAAAGATCGCCGATGCCACGGGAGGCCGCGTGATCGATGTGGGCAACAACGGCAGGAAGCTGCAGGATGCATTCGATGAAATCGAGCGCGAGTTGCGTACCCAGTACCTGGCCAGCTACACGCCCACCAATAACAAGACGGACGGTACTTATCGCAAGGTGAAGATTGTGTGCAAGGGCGACGGACTGAAGGTGCAGGCACGCAAAGGCTATTACGCCATCGCCGGTTCAGAGTAGCCTACAGCACATTATTCAGGATCGCACTGTCTTGCCTTCAAAGTAGGAAGCGTTCGCCATGTGGCACGCAGCCGCTGCATGCTGGCCGAAGACCGCGTCCTCCACCACCGGCTTACGGGTGCGCACCGCGTTAAAGAAGTTTGCCACATGTGGACGCAGGTCATCCCAGGACGGGCCCCGGTACACCGTCACGTCGGCCAGCGGATGCCGCGCCAGGATCGGATCGTTCTTCTCATGCCATTCGCGGTCGTACTCGGCGCGCATCGCCGCCGGGAAGCTCTGCGAGTAGTAGCTAGAGCTGGTGTCAATTCCAAGCTGCGGAATCCACGTGACCGAGTTGTTCGCAACCTCTACAACACCCTTCGAACCCAAAATGCGCGTCGTCTCCGGCGTCTCAGTGGTCAGTGTCAGACGAACGGAGACCGGGGTCCTTCCATATTGCAGCAGGGTGTCTTGCACATCGGGCATATTGCGCCCGTCTTTCCAGCGGAAGATGCCTCCGATCGTAGTCGCCCAATCCGGGCTCGCATTGATCCCGGTCGCGAACTGCATTCCGCTTACCAGATGCACCATTAGATCGCCGGCCATGCCCGTCCCATACTGATGCCAACAGCGCCAGCGGGCAAAAATATATGGGTTGAAGGGCTTCTTTGGAACGTCTTTCTGCCAGGTAATCCAATCGAGGTTCTCGGGCGACAGGTCGAGCGGCGGCGGATACTCCCAGGCGCCATCAGGAGAGTTGCGGCCCAGTTGCAGTTCCACCTGCATCAGATCTCCAATAGCGCCGCTGGAAACCAGCTCTTTGGCTTTCGCGAAGAGCGCCGAACTTACCCGCTGCGATCCAACCTGGACGAACTTGCCCCCGCTGTTCCTGACCGCTTCCACCATGTCCGCGCCTTCCACCAGGGAGTGTGACATCGGCTTCTCGCAATACACATCCTTACCCGCGGCCAGCGCATCCACCACGACCTGCTTATGCCAGAAATCCGGCGTAGCTACAAAGACGCACTGGATGGACTTGTCGTCGAGCACCTCGTGGTAGCGTCGCGTTGTGCGCACATCCTGTCCGGCGATCTGTTTGGCCAGCGTATGCCGTCCGTCGTAAAGATCGCTGGCTGCAACACATTTCACTCCCGGCAACGCAACGGCTGTCCGTAACAATGCTGAGCCTTCCGTCCCCACGCCGATGATTCCGAATCGAACAACATCGCCTGAAGCCGGTGCAGCTATCTGTGCCTCGGCGGCGAGGTCGATTGTTCGTGCCGCCAAATATCCGCCAACAGCCGCACCGCTTCCAGCACGGAGAAAGTCACGACGTGACAACGGTCCAAGAACTGACATCAGTACACACTCCTCAACAAAAGTCGCAACCACTATACCGGAATCGTCGTCGCACGGTATTGCATTGCACGGCGCATTGTGCTCGAATTCGGTGTATGCGGCGTCGTGAATTTCTCCAGCTCTCTGCCCTCGCCTCCGGAGCGTCGTTTCTCAAAACCTACGGATTTAATCCGCCTTCATCGGCAATATCCCTCCGGCTTACCATCAATCCTCATCGCACCGGAAATACCATCGGCCCCGACTTCACCGGCCTGAGTTATGAAAGCGCGCAGCTCGGCGACCCCACTTTCTTCGCACCGGACAACGCGGAACTCATCGGCCTGGTGCGGAGGCTCGGCGAGTCCGGCGTGCTTCGCATCGGCGGCAACACCAGCGAGTATTGCTACTGGACGCCAAAACCAACCGCGGCGGATTTCGCGGCTCACTCCGCGCCAGTAAATCCCAGCACGGGCAAGCATCCCGACCAGGTTCGGAAGATCACCCCGGAAGCAGTCCGCAACTTGAACGCATTTATCGATGCAACCGGATGGAAGCTGATCTACGGACTCAACATGGGCACAGGTACGGCCGAGGATGCCGCTGACGAAGCAGCTTACGTCATGAAGCTGGTCGGCCCGAAGCTCGTTTCATTCCAGCTGTGCAATGAGCCGGATCTTTTCTCCCGCAACGGCATTCGCAAGCCCGGTTACAACTTCGTCGATTTTGCACGGCAATGGCAGCATTTCTACAAACTGATTCGCGCGCGCGTTCCAGACGCTCCATTTTCCGGTCCGGACACAGCCTTTAACAACGAATGGCTGGTCCCATTTGCCAAGGAGTTCAAGAACGAGATTGCCTTCCTCTCGCAGCATTACTATGCCGAGGGCCCGCCGACGAATCCTTCGATGACCATCGAACGCCTCCTGCGGCCTAACCCTAAGCTAGTGGCAGAGTTTGCCGGAATGGCGCAGACTCACAAGGACACTGGCCTTCCTTTCCGCTTGACCGAGACAAATTCCTGCTATCAAGGCGGCAAGCAGGGCGTGAGCAACACCTTTGCCTCGGCACTTTGGGGCGCAGAGCTCATGTACCAGCTTGCTGCGCAGGGCGGAATCGGCATCAACTTTCATGGCGGCGGCTATGGATGGTACACGCCGATCGCAGGCACTCAGAAGAACGGCTTTGAGGCGCGGCCTATTTATTACGGCATGCTGATGTTCGCCCAGGCCGGAGCTGGTCAGTTGGTCGAGAACCATCTCAGCAAGCCTCAGCCTGACGATGTAGTGGCTGCCTACTCGCTCAAGACCGCTTCCGGACTGAAGACCATCGTGTTCAACAAGAATCCTGATGCCGGATTGCACCTTACGATAGATCCAGGCCAACGCGCGCAGCGGGCAACGCTGCTTCAACTCTCAGGGCCCGGCCTGGCTTCAACCTCCGGTGTGACTCTGGGAGAAGCAGCGGTAAGTGCGCACGGAGATTGGTCGGCATCCAATCAATCTTCGCTCGAACCCAAACACGGGATGTTTATTGCCGATCTGCCGCCGGCCAGCGCTGCTCTTGTTACGTTTCAGGACTAGCTGATGGTTCGCGTAGCAAGATCCACTGTAACCTGGTCATCCGGAGTTTTGGTGATCGCGCCATCCTCCTCGGGATGGAACTCGATCCGCATGGTCTGCGCATTGACAGTGATGCGAAGATAGCCGTAGTGGCTGTCATCGTAGCTTTCAAGCGTGAGCGTGCTGTCGATCTTGTATGGGGTTCGATAGGTGCCGCGCATTGCAGACAGCGGCGCGTGCCCGCCGCAGCCCGCAACAATATACGGCGTTTCGTAGCCGTTCACCAGGCGCGTGTAGCGCTGATAATTATGCGCATGGCCGGCAAATACGGCATGCGGCCACACTTTGGCCGCCGTGCAGGCGCTGTCAATGTCCGCGAGCATCTTGGGGCTGCCGCCGTGATCAGAACCCCCGGTAAACGGCGGGTGATGGACCGCGATAATGATCGCCCCGGAAAATTTCTCGGCCTTGGCGCGCTTCAATGCCGCTGTGAGGAAGGCAATCTGGCGGTTGTCTAGCGTGGGGTTAGTCCCGTTTTCATCCGATATCACACCCGGGTCCTCGAGCACGTTGCTATAGAGTCCAAGTATTTTGACGAATGGTGCATCGAGTGTAAAGTACACGCCGGGCGCAATCATGGCTGTCCGCAGCAAGCCACCCGCTTCGGGTGTAACCACTGGCTCGGGCGCGCAGAAGTTGCGCAGAAAGGCGTCAAGTGTAGGCGCTGGATCGTTAGCGTACACGACTCCGTCGTGATTGCCAGGGATTGCGATGATGGGTGCGGGATACATACGATACGGCTCGTAAAACTGGTCGTAGTAGTACGCTCCTTCGCCAAAGTAATAAACCACATCACCGAGATGAAATAAAAAAGATGGAACATCCGCAGACTTCTCTTCGCTAAAATCAGAAACCATTTTGTCAGCAACCAGGGACTGCGTTTCCGGCCCCTTCGCGCTGCCCGTGTCTCCAACTGAGTGGAAGACGATCTGCCCAGCAGCCTGTATTTCTGCTGTTTTTGCAGCCCCCTTGGCGCCATAAACCTGGGTCAGGGTCAGGACAGGTTCCACTGCATTTCCGGCAGGTTGCGGTACCGGCTCAAGGTTTGCGAGCTCATTGTATTTCTGATCCGTGACCGGCGTTCTGAAACTGGTTGGGTCAGGACTCGGCGCAGGCTGCGCGAAAACCGGCTGGGGCGAAGATGCAGATACACGCGTCTTGCTCTTACGATGCAATGAGGATTCCTTCTTCATAATCTCTCCATCAAATGCAAAATTCGGCGAAGTGATTCTACGACTTCAGTGACGACAGTTTTATGAATATGAGATGGCAGGCACCAGAGAAAATCCTGAGGACAGCAAAGCGTGCGGTGCCTGCTCAGCAAGCAGCTCTTGCGCCCAGAATGCTGTGGTCAGCGCGAAGACACGCTGGCCTGGGTATGAGCGGCAATCTCGTGGGCCACGCTTGCTTCGTTCCCGGCAAACAGGGTGCGCAGTTGATCAGCAACGTTCTGGTGCCACTTGCTGCGGCGGGACACGGGAATGTTCTTGTACAGCACCTCGCGGTACAGCTCATGCGCGAAGACATAAAAGGTCGAGCGCACACCGTTGGGAAGCTCGTCATGCCCTCCGACGGAGAGCAGACGATTGCAGCGCGCCAGCGATGCATACGCTTCCTCTGTATCGTCAATTGTGCGCTGAAGTGCGGCGCTTGCCGCCCACACTGGGAAGATGGTGCCTGCAATGCTTCCCGCCTCTAGCAATCGCCGGTCTTCTGCGCTCAACCGATCAAGCTGCAGCTCGATGATTCCCAGCAGACCCTCCGGCACTCCCACATCGATCTCCGCTAGCGGACAGTTCAGGACAACTTCTCCGCCCTGGCTGCGAAGCACATGTTGTGAGCGCAGATGATCAAGCATCGCACCCAGAAAAAGCGGGTTCCCTGAAGAGTGCTGGAGGATGAGGCTGTCGAAACCCGCAGGCAGATTGTCAGCATGGAGTTTGCGACGGATGTATTCGCTCACCGCCGTCCTGTCTAGAGGGCCGAGATGAAGCTCTTCCACACGACGCCCCCGGGCCAAATCAAGCTGCAGCAAGCGCAGCGGGCTCTTCGGATCCAGGTCGGTTGGACAAAAGCTGGCCAGCAGCATGATCTTTGCGCGCGCACGGCGGCGGGCAAGTGCGGCGATCAAATCAAGCGTGGTCGCATCTGCCCAATGGATGTCCTCGAACACAATCAGCAGCGGCTCATTCTGGCTCAGAGCTTCCAGCGCCTCACATATCTCGCCTAAAGAGGGTGCAACCGAGCCGCCATGGCCAAACCACCCCGGAGCCGCATTTGTGAGCACCGTGCGGGCCCTCGCGTCCTCAGCAGAGCACAAGCCGTTCAAAGCCTCGCGCACTGGATACAAGGTCTCTTTGCCGCTAAAGCCCTCGATGGACTGCCCACGTGCAATGCGCACAGGAGATTTGCCATCACAGAATTGAGCGCAGAACGTATCGATGATCGCTGTCTTCCCTATGCCGGCTTCGCCCGTGAGAAAGAGCGTGGGGCGTTCGGCTTTGCGTGCATGATCGAGTTGCGCGTGAAGCAGGGCAAGTTCAGTGTCACGCCCAATCAACAAATGTTCGTCGTCTGAATTTATGCTGTCCTGCTTGACGCTCGCAAGAAACCGGTAACCGCGTTTGGGAATTGTGGCGATATATTGGGGGCTCGCGGGATCGTCTCCGAGCAATTTGCGAAGCTCGAGAACGTAGGTCCTTAGAATCTGCGGCTGCACATAGGTCTCGGGCCACAGTGCTTCCAGCAGCTCGTCGTGCGTAACCAGGCGTTGCGGATTTTCGACAAGGTAGCGCAGCACTGCAAACGGCCGCGGCGTAATCGATAAACGCTTACTGCCTTGCCAGACGCACTCATTGACTGTATCGAGCTGAAAATCACCGAACGTTTGCATAGGTCAATCAGCTACTAATGTCTACACTCGTTAACCTGCTGCTTATTAGCTTACGATGCAAGGCCATCTCTATCTTTTCATAAATCCTTGCTGACTGTAATTGGCTGTTTGTCCTGAATTGCGACGCGCAGGCAGCGCCACTGGAAACTTGCAAGCGGCTGACCCGATCGCCTTGATGTTCAAGCATTGCAGAATACGGGATTACCGGACAGCATGTGCTTTCCAGACCTTAGTCTTACGAGGAGTAAGCAGCTGCAAGGTAATGGCGTATGCGGGAATAAGGAAGACAATCGAATTGGCAACCCACATGAATGCTCCGGCAGCGGCTTGATCTCCTAGCGGGGTTAGGCCGAACATCCCGGGATGCTCGCCGTAGCTCGGGTAAATGAGCCGGCCGGAAAAAATCAGGAACGCGGAGATTCCAGTATTTACAACTCCTGCGGTGAATAGATACGGAAGCAGAAGCCAGCGGGAGTGCTTAAAGCGGCTGGGCCATGGCTCAATAATCGGCCACCAGAACAGGATGTTTGAGAAGAAAAAGCAGGCATGTTCGCAGTTGTGAATATTCTCATTTGCCAGCGTGGCCTCATACGCAGCGGGGATATGCCAGCTGATGTATGACAGCACCATGAGCAGCCATGCGACCCTTAGCTGTACGAGAGCGTGAAAGAAGCCGCGCAAAATCTTAACCCGAATCAGTGGGCCAAGTACGTTTCGGACAAACGAACGCGGGAGCCCGCGCAGCATGGGCACAACCGGCGCACCGAGGAGAATGAGCGGCGGCGCGATGGACATGAGCACAAAATGCTGTGCCATGTGAATTACAAGCAGCCGGTCGTCAAGAGTATCCAGCGGCGATGACAGGGCCACCACCAGAGCCGCAATACCGCCCATAAAGCACCACCAGCGCCATGGCAGGAAAATCCGAGGCCGCGACCTGCGGATCCGCAGAAAGCCAACCGTATAAATTAGGCTCGTCAGTGCCAGCGCCGAGCACACTAGGGGCGGGAAATCCCACATCGAAAAGAAAGAAGTGAGAGGCACGGCGCTAATTCCCGGCTGGAGCGGCTGATGCTTGCGGCGAAGCGGAAGCCTTCACCTTCGTCGAGCTTTTCGCTCCTGTCTCGGCAGGAATGGTGGTTACGGCTCTTTCTGCTGAATCGACCGCCTCCGGCTGATTGTGCGGGTGCAATGTATCGAGGAAACTCACCAGCGCAGTAACTTGAGACGGAGAGAGATTCTTGCCGTAAGCCGGCATGTTGCCACCTCCCTGAATTACCTGACGGATAAGCTGGTCCTCGGTCAGGCGCGTGGCTACTGAGTCGAGCGCAGGACCACGCTCGCCTCCTTGTCCGCCAATCGAGTGGCAGTTGCGGCATTGCATGGCCTGGAACACGATCGCACCCCGCCGCTCAACCGGTGTCAGACCGTGCAGGTATCGCTCTGGAACGGTGTCGCTGCTCCATGCATTCATCTTGGGGCTCCACGGAGTGTACGTGGCAAGGTTCGTGAAGACTCCCCAGATGACCGCCACTGTAACCAGCGTAAGTACTGCGATGGGACGGCGATGCCAGCTCTTTTCACCCTCGCCGGCCATAAAGGGCAGCGCCACCAATCCAGCAATGGCCAAAACCGGCGCGATGAGCAGGAAGGGCGTCTCCAGACTCGGTGGCAAATAGGCCAGCAAAGCGTAGATCCAAAGGAAGAAAAAGTCAGG
Source organism: Acidobacteriaceae bacterium (assembly GCA_030039895.1). GTDB lineage: Bacteria > Acidobacteriota > Terriglobia > Terriglobales > Acidobacteriaceae > Silvibacterium. Next base: position 18,674 of record JASHUR010000272.1, read on the forward strand.
CTTAGGAACTGTTCGGATGATTGTAGGATCGGGTTGTCCAGACGGTCCGTAAGGCCCAAAAACGGCCGCGCATACAACCACTGCAGCAATAATGGCTCCCGAAAAATACAGGTCCTTCCAGAAAGCGCCCGGGAAAAAGGGAATTCCGTCTTCGTGGGTAAGCTTGTTGTACTCGGCGATATAAGTCGAGCGGCGAACGGCGCGCCCGGGCATCGGCCACTCGTTAATGCCAAGCTTGAGGACCATCCACACGTGCGCGCAGGCGAACAACAAAAGAGCGCCGGGAATAATAAAGACGTGCAGCGCGAAGAAGCGCGTCAATGTGGCCCCCGCGATGATTGGACCGCCAAGCAATAAATGGACCAGGGACCTGCCGATGAAAGGAACCCGGCTGACGATGGAGGCCCCGATTCCTAGACCCCAATAGGAATCCTGGTCGAAGCGCAAGACCTGCCCGGTAAAGGCCATGCCGAGCGTCATCAGCAGCAGGAAGACACCGAGAATCCAGGTCAACTCGCGGGGATACTTATAGGATCCGAACATGAACACCTGCGCCATGTGGATGAGCACGATGGCAACCATGAAGTTCGATCCCCAGCCGTGCATAGCGCGCAGGAACCAGCCGAGTGGGAGCTGGTGGTTCAGCATGTTCAGGCTGTTCCATGCCTCGCCTGCTGAAGGTACATAGACGAGCGCCAGCAGGATACCGGTCACGATCTGCAGGATCAGCAGCGTGAACGCTGCGCTGCCGAAGACGTACCACCAGCTTGCTGTGTTGCGCGGCACAGGATGCAGAACGGCGTCTTTGACCGGCCCTTCGAGCTGAAGGCGGCTCTCTAACCAGTTGTAGGTCTGCTTTACCCAGCGCATGAGCTGCATCCTTTATTTCCGGTGTTATTAAGAACTCGCAATCGGGCCGAATTGGCAAGCGTCGGCATCTGTCCGGCGTAGATGTGTAACTCGTCATTCACGACTTTGTATTGGTACTGGAACAGCCCGCGTTCAGGCGGTCCCGAGGCGCGCTCTCCATCCGCGTAATAAACTCCGCCATGGCAGGGACACATAAAGAGCTCCGACTGCGGGAACCACCGCACCGGGCAACCCAGGTGGGCGCAGTTGATCGCAAAAACTTGAAAGCTTGACCCGGAGATATGGCGCACCCAGCAGGCGGTGTCATCTGTGGTTCCGTCCCACGGTTGGCGATAAGGGTTCACATAGGTCGCCAGGCGAGTCTCGCCTGCCGGGAACTGGTTCAGCGGGCCCAGCGAGATCCAGGAGTTGTAGAAGCTCTTGCGTCGCACCGGATCCAGCAGATAACGCACCACTGGAGTGGCAATGGCGATGCCGACGACTGCATTGAAGAGCGCTCCGGCCTTCAGCAGCAGCCAGCGGCGCGATACCTCTTTCCGATCATCCTGCGGGGTCTTGCTTTCCTCGTGTACGGTGTCCGTCATAACTGTTCCTCTAGTGCGGCTGGGCATAGGGCTGGCCCGGCGTCATCGTGCGCAACGAAGCCAGCCATGCCACCACATCGGTGACTTGCTGATCGGTCAGCGGGTGCCCCGGAATATCGGCTTCCCAGTCGGGCTGACCGATGTCCGGGCGTCCGGCAATGATCAACGTGCGAAGCGTTTGATCGTTCACAAGCGAGAGATACGTTGGGCTCGTGATGCTCTGCGTTGACTCTCGATGGCAGCGCGCGCAGGCCGACTGATAAACCTGCTCGCCACGTGCAACATCACCCTTCAGTGCGGTTGTATACGGCGGTGGAGTCTGCCCCTGCGGCTTTTCGTCCGCCGCAGGCCACTCCGTTCGCATCCCGTGAATCAGAGCGTCAATTTGCGCATCAGTCAAAAAGCCGCCTGCGGACCGGCCAAACGCCGGCATCTGCACATCGGTTTCTCCGTCCGCAATAATTTTCCGCAAGGTCGCGTCATCAATCCAGTTCAGATACGTCGAGTTCGCTAGATCGAACGCTGCCCCGTTCATTCCGTGATTGCCATGGCAGCCGGCGCAGTTCTGGTGGTAAAGATCCGCAAAATTCATAATCGCATCGGGACGCGGAACCTCTACGCCCGGCTTGGGCGCGCCAGGAAGATGTGAGCATCCCATAATGGCCAATAACAGGACACAGCCTGCAAGAGCAGAAATCTTCATGCCTTGTGGTCCTCGTCATCTTGCTCTTGTGTAAGTCCGGAGCCCTCAATGCCCATTCGCAAAATAAATGGCATGGACTGCGCAGTTTGTATTTTCTCCTGGCGCGACACCACCCACCCGGCAACGAGGCCAAAGGTCACCTGCGATACAAGAAACCATCCCCAGGCGATGTTGCTGTCGAGCACCGGATTGATAAGGTTGAGTGTCGCATGAATCATGCCGGTCCACAGAACTGGCGCAATAATTCCGCCCAGGATAATCGGATGGCGAGGCAGCAGGGGAAGCATGGCCCCATACAACAGGCCGACAAGCAGGCTGACAACTGCCTGGATCGCGCAGGCCACGGCTAACCCACCCCAGTAGAAATGGGCAATGTCTGCGGTCGAAGGATGGTGCCAGTTGGCGAGGCCGGCACCTCCGAGCAGGTTCACCGGCCACCAGATGCTGTGGTGACTCAAATAACCGTAGAGCAATGCCGGGGGAATCATGGCGATGCCGCCCGCGATGCCGCCCTTGATCCCGGACAGAATGGGGTACGTTTCCAGCGGAAAGTGCTCGCGGTGATGCTCATCGACAACAATGCGCTCTACCTGTCGACGTGCCGTCTCAATCACCACCCGTTCAACAACGACTGGAACGTCTTCGTGCGCCTCATGCGGAAGCACCTGACGGAACCAGCCCACCGCTCCGAACAGCGCTAAGATCGCACCCAGGACACTGATGCCTATGTTGGTAACAAGTCCGGCAAAAACCAGCATGAGTCCGAAGGCCATGACAATGGGCCAAGCCGTGGGAGCGGGCAGATGAATCGTCTCAACGTGCGATCCGGATTTTTTCTCTTCGCTCATAGTCCCCTGTCGTCCTGTCTCTATCGTCCCAGAATGTAGACGACCGTAAATACGACGACCCAGACGGCGTCGACGAAATGCCAGTACAGCGCGAGCACCTGAATGCGCTCGGAGTGCTCCTCGCGCACTTTTCCCAGCAGCGTAAAGATAAGCACCGTGCTCAGTCCGATCAGCCCAAAAATCACGTGTGAGGCGTGCAGGCCAACCAGTGAGTAGAATGTCGTTCCGAAGAGATTGGTGCTTATGGTCAACCCCTTCTCATAAATCAGCGTGTGCCATTCAATACCTGTGCCAACCAGAAAGATCGCGCCCAGCACCAGCGTCAACGCCCACCAGGCCCCGAAGAGCCTGATCTTGTTGCGCTCTAGGCTCCGCTCTGCAATCCAGATGGTAAGGCTGCTTGAAAGCAGGCAGATGGTATTGAAGATGGGGACATCAAGCACCTCCCTGGGTGTAGGCCCAGTGAGGCTGCGGCCAATGTAGTAAATGTAGGCGACGACAAAAATAACGAAGATCGCCGACTCGCCGATGATAAGGCAGTACATGGCCACGCGCCCGCGGGACGGTAGGTTCCACTCCTGCTCAGGAGCATGGGTAGCATGCGGAATAAGAGTAGCTGTGCTCATTATTCGTACTTCCAGTCTGGATCTTCAGGATGCTTGAGGTCCCACAGCGGACGACGGCTCGACACTGATGGCTCAGTAGGGAAGTTGTAGACAGGCGGCGGCGAGGCAGCGGCCCATTCCAGCGTCCACGCGTCCCAGGGATCGTTTCCGGCAACCTTGCCGCGGAAGGCAGACCACAAGAGGTTCGTCGTAAAAATGAGAACTGAGATGCCTTGAATAAAGGCCCCGATTGAGACGATAAGGTTCAGGTGGCCCCAGCCGCGGTCCGCTTCATAGGTGTAAATTGAGCGCGGCATGCCAAGCATTCCTACAAAGTGCATCGTGTCAAACGTAACGTGGAATCCAATGAAAAATAACCAGAAGTTCCACTTGCCGAGCGTCTCGTTCAGCATGCGTCCGGTCGCTTTCGGGAACCAGTAGTACAGCCCGCCGAAAATCGCGAACAGGATTGCCCCCACCAGAACATAGTGGAAGTGCGCAATCACGAAGTAGGAATTGTGAAGCTGCCAGTCCCACGGCGCCACGGCCAGCATTATGCCCGTGAGGCCGGCAAGCAGAAACTGGAAGACAAAGGCCGTCAGGAAAAGCATGGGCGTTGCGAAGCGAATCTTGCCGCCCCACATGGTCGCCACCCAGTTGAAAATCTTGATGCCCGTGGGTATGCCCACCAGCATGGTCGACAGAACAAAGAAGGCGTTAGACACAGACGTCATGCCGATCGTAAACATGTGGTGCGCCCACACACCCAGGCTCACAAAAGCAATGCCGACTGAAGCCGCCACCATCGCTGGATAACCGAAGATTGCCTTCCGCGAGAATACCGGGATGATTTCATTCGCGATGGCGAATGCAGGCAATACGAGCACATAAACCTCGGGATGTCCGAAAATCCAGAAAAAGTGCATCCAGATAACGGCAGAGCCGCCCGCCTGCGTGTCAAAAAAGTGGCCGCCGAGGTAGCGGTCAATCACAAGCATGATCTGAGCAGCGGTCAGCGGCGTGATCGTAACCAGTGTCAGCCCGGAAGTCACCACGCTCAGCCATACAAACAAAGGCATGCGCATCAGCGTCATACCCTTACAGCGCATCGAGAGTGCTGTCGCAATAACATTGATCGCTGTACCAACCGTCCCAACCCCGGTCACAATCAGTGCAAGGGCCCAGTAGTCCGTCGCATTTCCTGGAGAAAACGCGCGTGCGGTCAAAGGAGCGTAAGCAAACCAGCCTACGTCGGGTGCATTGCCAACGCCATACAGCCCGCTTCCACCCAGGAAGCTGTAGTACAGCATCAGGCCACCGAAGGCTGTCATCCAGAAGCTGAATGCGTTCAGGCGTGGAAAAGCCATGTCGCGCGCGCCGATCATCAGAGGAACAAGATAATTCGCAAACCCAAAGATGATCGTCATGCCTACGAGAAAAACCATCGTGGTGCCGTGCATGGTGAAAAAGCGGTTGTAGACCTCAGGCGAGAGAAAGTGATTATTCGGCTCGGCAAGTTGAACGCGAATCGCCAGCGCCTCAGCTCCGCCTACCAGCAGAAAGAAGAACCCATATAGGACATACATGATGCCCAGCTTCTTGTGGTCAACCGTAGTCACCCACTCGTGCAGCACTTCGAGCCACGTGTGCTCATGCACATGCGCCGGAGTGAGGTCCAAAGTTCCTTCGATTGGAAATGTTCGGTCTGCCATCGCTTTTCTCTATTTCAGTGTTTCGAGGTATGCGGTTACCTCATCCAGTTGCTGATTGGTCAACTGCATTGCTGGCATCAGACAGCCCGGTTTAAAGCTGTCGGGGTCCTTGATCCATTGGCGAAGGTTCGCCTCAGAATTTGGCACCGCGCCGGAAGCAATTGTGCTGCGGCTCATTAAGTGGGTTAAGTCTGGTCCGAACCGCCCCGTCGCTGCTGTCCCCCTGATCGTGTGGCAATTCATGCAGGATTCGGTCTCAAACACCTGCCGGCCCGCGGCTACTTGCGGATCCTCCACAGCGGGCTGCTGCTGGTTTTTGACCCAGGCGGCAAACTGCTCTGGAGTATCCACATACACTCGCAGTAGCATCTCCGCGTGCTCTACTCCACAGAACTGCGCACACTGGCCCAGATAAAGTCCGGTGCTTTTCGGTTCGATCCAGGTGATGTTCGGATGATTCGGAATCAAGTCGGTCTTCCCGGCCAGCTGCGGTACCCAGAAACTATGGTCCACATCAGCGGAATAGAGCTTCAGATACGTCGGCAGGGGATCTTTGTTCGTGCTCAGCGGCACATGAAGCTCATTCGCGGTTACTATGCCCAGCTTGGGATAACGGAATTCCCACCAGAACTGGTGCCCAACCACAGTTACATCCAGCGCATCGGGGGGTTTGGGCGCGTCCTGAATGGCAAAAATCATACGGGCAGTCGTCAGGAACAGCACCACGACGATCAGGATTGGAATTACTGTCCATGCCAGCTCAATCTGGGTGCTTCCATAGATCTGAGCCGGCTCACGCTTATCGCTGTCATCGCCCTTGTCGCGATACCGAACGATCACATAGGCAAGAAGCCCTCCCACCACGACGAATATGCCGCCGGTAATTGCAAGAACAAACAGCGATAGGCTGTAAATGTCGGAGGCCGGCGTTGACGCAGGCGCAAAAATGCTCGGCACAGGCTGAGGGCCATCAGCAAATGCAAAGGCGGGGAGGAGCAGAAAGAATAGAATTGCGGTTCCCGTTCTCAGTATTGTCCGCAACCATTCCCGATCCATTGTCATTCCTTTCCCGGGAACAGCGTTCCAGCGTTTTTGGGGGGTGGCCAATTCAGATAAGGGTTGACGCGAAGCCCCAGTTTAGCAGGGATTGCGATTGTTTTGTGTCAATGCAAACGCAAAGGTGCAATCTCACGTTCGATTTCTTGCCCTGTTTCCTTTCGAGCTAAGGTAGAACACAAACGCAGCCGCGGCTCTGCACCTGCTTAGAGTACGCACCGTGACGTTTGGGAGCAAAAATTATCGGATGGGGGTCATGGGCACCCGAATGAAGGCGCGGTAACGGTCCCCGCGATACCGTGAGCAGGCTGCTTCAATCGGCGTTTCTTGCGTAGTAAGAATGATGCGGCTGATCGAAAGTATGCCCGCCTTGCCGGGAGTTGTCAGCAACTCAGTGTCCTCGCGCGTTGCCAAAACCGCCTCGATAATCTCGTCGGCATATCCTACTCGAACTCCGTACCGCTCGCGCAGTGTTGCATAGAGTGAGTGGGTCTCAAAGTCGACACGTTCAAGTCCGGGAAACAGGCCCAGAGGTATGTGCGATTCTTCGATCGCCATTGGGGTCCCGTCGGCAAGGCGCAAGCGGCACAATCGCAAAACCGAATCGCCGGAATTTAACTTCAGCTTCTCCTGCAAATCATCGTTCGCGT
>JASHUR010000273.1 GCA_030039895.1 Acidobacteriaceae bacterium
CCTTCCGTCATTGGCCCGCCCCGTGCATTACACTCAGTGCTGTCTTCGGAGACACGCCCATGCAGGGATGGTTCAGAGACGCCCGTTACGCCGTTCGCCAGTTGCGCAAGACCCCCGCCTTTACTCTTACCGCCATCATCACGCTGGCCCTCGGCATCGGCGCTAACAGCACCATCTTCAGTTGGATGAGCTCCACCCTCTTCTCGCCCATCCCCGGCGCGCACCCCGCCAATACCGCCATTGTCATCAAGCGCGGCCAGATCTCCTCGCAGCTCTCTTATCTCGATTACATCGACCTCCGCGACCATACCCGCACGCTTTCCGCGCTCATCGCCTGGGACACCACCACCGTCGACCTCACCTCCGCCGGAAAACCGCAGCAGCTCTGGGCCGCGCTCACCTCCGCCAACTTCTTCAGCGGCCTCGGCGTGCGCCCCGCGCTCGGCTCCTTCTTTACTCCGCAGGACGGCCAGCGTCCCGGCGGCGCGCCCGTCGCTGTCCTCAGCTATCGCACCTGGCAGTTGCTCTTCGACGGTGACCCACACATCATCGGACGCACCATCTACCTCAACCAGCACCCCTTCTCCGTCATCGGCGTCGCTCCGCCGCTCTTTGAAGGCGCCAACACCGGCCTCCGCATGGACCTCTGGGCTCCGCTCATGGAGCACCAGCAGCTCGAGTCCAGCTACGACGCCATCCACGACCGCAACGACCAGTGGCTCGAGAACATCGGCATCCTGGCTCCCGGAGCAACCGTACCGCAGGCACGTCAGGAACTCACCCTGGAAATGCAGCAGATCGCGCGCACCTTCCCCGATTCACACAAGGGCAGCAACCAGATGCTCACCTTCCCGCTCTGGCGCGCGCCGAACGGTGCTAATCAGTTTCTCTCCGTCTCGCTCCCGCCGCTTCTCGCCATCGCGCTCGTTGTTCTCCTGCTCGCCTGTGTCAACGTCGCCAATCTCTTCCTCGTGCGCGCCGTCGCCCGCCGCCGCGAAATGGCCGTGCGCCTCTCGCTTGGAGCCAACCGCGCCCGCCTCATCCGCCAGCTCCTCGTCGAAAGCGTCCTTGTCGCCCTCGCCGGAGGTCTCGTCGCCCTCTTCGTCACCTTCTGGTCCGCGCGCAGCTTCAATCGTTTCCTTCCGCCCACCGATCTTCCCATCGCTCTCAATATGCACGTTGACTCGCGCGTCCTCGCCGTCACCTTCGCGCTTGCCACACTCACCGGCATCGCCTTCGGACTCCTTCCTGCCCTGCGCTCCTCGCGCATCACCCCTGTCACCGTCCTCAAAGAGGAAGCCGGGACCTCATCCGGCGGCCGCCACAAGGCTCGTCTCGTCACCTGGCTGGTTGTCGCGCAGATCGCTCTGTCCTTCCTGCTCCTCGTCTGCGGCGGACTCTTCATTCGCAGCTTCCGCGAAGAGCAAAATGCTGACCCCGGCTTCAGCGGCAGTCACGTCCTGCTCTCCAGCGTCGATCTCTACCCTGCCGGATACACCGAACAGACCGGCCTCGCCTTCCAGCGCGAGCTGCTCCGCCGCATCGGCAACATCCCCGGCGTCCGCTCCGTCTCTATGTCCACTTGGTCCCCGCTCGGCTTCCGGTCGTCGATGGAAGGTGTGCAGCCCGAGGGCTACGTCGCGCAAAAGAACGAATCCATGAAGATTCTCGACAGCAAAGTCGCACCCGATTTCTTCCACACACTGGGTATTTCCCTCATTGCCGGACGCGATTTCCAGTTGAGCGACACACCGGACACCCAGCGCGTCGCCATCGTCAATCAGGCCTTTGTGCAGAAATACTGGCCGGGCGAAAACGCCATCGGCCGACGCGTCAAGCTCAACGGCGACTGGTGGACCGTCGTCGGCCTCGCCCGTAATGCGAAGTATCTGAATCTTGAAGAAACTCCGCAGCCCTTCATCTACCGCTCCGCGCTGCAGTACTACCGCTCCAACTTCGTCCTCGACGTGCTCGTCAAGGGCGATCCCAACGCCTACGCCGCCCGCGTCGCCGCCGCCGTCCACAGTCTCGACCCTGAGCTGCCCGTGCTGCACCAGTATCCGCTCGCCCGTAACATCCAGCTCGCCAGCACCGGCAACCGCGTCGCCGGGACCTTCGTTGGTCTCTTCGGCCTTGTCGGGCTCACGCTCGCCGCCATCGGCATTTACGGCGTCATCGCCTACACCACGCGCCAGCGCCTCCACGAAATCGGCATCCGCATGGCCCTCGGCGCAAAACGCCGCGACATCTTCGACCTCGTCATCAAACAAGGCGTCCGCATGTCCATCTACGGCATGGCAATTGGACTCATCGCCTCGCTCCTGCTCACGCCATTCCTCCGCAGCCAGCTCTACGGAGTCGCCCCCAACGACTTCCTCACCTATTTCGTCGTTGCTGTCCTGCTCAGCCTTGTTGCGCTCGCTGCCTGCTTCCTGCCCGCGCAACGCGCCTCTCACGTCGAGCCCATCCGCGTCCTTCGCTACGAGTAACGCCTCGCACGCATCACGCCGGCAAAATTTTCAGAAGGATCGAGTTTAAGCAGCCAACCGAAGGCGCGCCCCGCCCACGACCAACGGGAGTGGCCACGCGAAGCGGTATCGCCGGATGCGAAGTCCTACACCGCCTTCACCAGCAGCAGGGTCGCGTCGTCGTGCTGTGGAGCATCGCCTACAAAGTGGTCCACGTCCTGCATAATCGCCCCCAGCATCGCCTGCGGAGCTAGCCCCGCATTCGTGTTCACCACTGCCGCCAGTCTCACTTCGCCATACTCTGCCTTCTGCTCGTTCTCCGCTTCCGTCACGCCGTCCGTAAAGATCACCAGCCAGTCGCCCGGCTCCAGCGTCAGCGTCCCCGCCTCATACGGAGCCCCATCCACAATCCCGAACGGCACGCCGCCCGCCGCCAGCCGCTCCACCGCGCCCTTGCCGCGCCTCAGCATCGGAGGATTGTGCCCCGCATTCACATACGTCAGCCTCCGCGTCGACGGCTCATACTCCGCAATCAATGCCGTCGTAAATCGCCGCCCGTTCTGGCTGTTGCTGCACGCATACGAGTTCATCCTTCCCGCCAGGTCTGTCAGCGAACCCGGCGTCTGCGCCAGCGTCTTCAGGCTCGCCTGGAAGGTCGCCATCAGCATCGCCGCGGGCACGCTCTTGCCCGCCACATCGGCAACCGCAAGCACAAATCTGTCGCTCTCGCCGCTCCCCGCTGCCCTCGAAAACACATCGTAGTAGTCGCCCGCTACCGTGTTCGCCGGACGCGTCGCAAATGCAATCTCCAGCCCCGCAACCACCGGCGGGCTCGCCGGCAGCAGCCACGTCTGAATCTCTTTCGCAATCTGCAGATCGCGCTTCATCACCACGCGGTCCGCAATCTCCAGCACCAGCAGCGCCAGCAGCAGCAAACCGCCCCAGAGCGCGCCATTGAATGGGCCCACGACCACGCGGCCATTGCCCGTCGAGCTGGAAAACTCAATGTCGTTGAAAAAGAGCAGCAGCACCAGCGCAATCAGTAACAGCACGCGCCGCGCCGGCGTCAGCTTTTCAAGAAACGCCCAGAAGATCTGATTCGCCACATGGAGCGCGTACCGGCCCTTCCTCATTCCCGGCGTCCGTGTCGCGTCCACCTCGCGCGAATAAAGCCGGTAGCTCGACAGTGCGTCAGCATGGAACTGCTTCCAGAGCTGATTCAACTCCAGGCCGTCCGTCACCCGCCGCCAGAACCGCGTCACGCGCTTCATCGCAAGCCTGCCTCACCCGGCGCGTCCCCGCCGCCTTCCAACCCGGAGCATTTTCTACCGGCCCATCTCGTCCACAACATAGCGGGATTATAAAAGCCCCACGTTTCGGCCCCTGTTCCGCGCAATACTGTTCCGCGCAATACTGTGCCGTGCAATACCGCGCCGCGCAACACCCCGCCGCGCGCCTTCAACCCGCCGCAATCCCCTTCGCCCGCACCGTCGCCACCAGTCCCAGGGCATTCGTCAGCAGAATCAGCGCAAACGTCAGCGACGGAAAAAACATCAGGTCATTCGGCATTGCCTCAATCGCCTCCAGCGCCAGCACCGCCGTAATCAGCCCCCGCGGAATCAACATGGTTGCCAGCTCCCGCTCGCGCCACGTCGTCCCGCGCCACACAATCCGGCTCGCATGGACTGACACAAACCGCGCCACCAGAATCACCGCCAGAATCCCCACGCTCGGCACAATCTGCTCCCGCAGCCCGCGAAAATGAATCATCGCGCCCAGCAGCACAAAAAAGAAGCTCCGCACCAGAAACGCCAGCTCCGAATGGAACGAGTGGATCTGGCTGCCCTCATCCGTCGCGCTGAACTCAACCTCAAACTCCCGCAAAAAGCTCTGCGGTCCCAGCAGGCTGGCCAGCGTCGCGCCGAAAACCATCACCGCAAACAGATCGCTGCCTCCCGCCGCATGCGTGCCCGAGTACACCATCAGCACCGCCGCAAACGTCAGCACCTGCCAGAACTTCTTGTTCGAAATCCGCGGCAGCAGCCTCGCCCACAAAAACCCCGCCAGCGCCGCAATCGCAAACGCCAGCGCAAACCGGAACACAAACCCCCGCAGCATTCCGCTCAGGATCGCGCCGCCGCTCGTGTGGCTCGCCGTCCCCTCGCTGATGAGGCTCAGCAGCACGCCCACCACCAGCGCGCCCAGCCCGTCCCCAAACGATGACTCGATCACCAGCGTCGTCTTCAGCTCTGCCCGCAGCTCCAGTTGCTCCAGCACCGTCAGCACAATCGCGCCGCTCATGCACCCCAGCACGGCGCCCGCCAGCAGCGACGCCATCCTCGTCATCCCCAGCGCGCGCATGCAAAAAAGATGCACGCCTTCCATCGTCAGCCCGTAGCTCAGCACCGCCAGCACCGTCCCGGCCACAAACTGCTTCCGCGCCCGCCGCATATCCAGCTCCAGGCCCGCCGCAAACAAAATCAGAATCAGCGCCAGCGTCCCAACGCCGCGCATAACGAGTGGGAACCCCTCTGCGTTGAACCAGTGCAGCACCGGCCCCACCAGAATCCCGCACGCCAGCAGCACCACCACATCCGGCACCCGCGTCCGGTACGCAAACCGGTTCGCCAGATACGCGAGCACCAGCAACCCGCCCAGTAATCCGAAAAAACTTGCAAGAGTAATGGTCACTGTCCGGCATCCATACGGTTCGGGAATTGAGGCATCCTGACTAAATACTACGTCCCGCCCGCAAAAGCTGGATTCCGTTCATTCAAGCCCGCGCCGCATTTCTGCTCATTCGCTGCGCAGCGCCTCCATCGGCTCCACGTGCGAGGCGCGTCGCGCAGGCAGTGCTGCTGCAATCAGCGCCGCAGCCCCCAGCACTACCGTCGTCGCAGTCAGTACGCGCGGGTCATCGGCAGAGATTCCAAACATCTGCGACGCCATCAGGTGCCCGGCAAGCACCGCTGCCGGAATGCCGATCAGCAGCCCCACGCCCGTTTGCAGAAGCGCTTCACGCAGCACCATCCGCTGTACGCGCACGCGGTCCGCGCCCAGCGCCATCCGGATACCGATCTCGCTCGTCCTCTGCGCCACCGCGTACGCCGTCACGCCATACAGTCCGATTGCTGCCAGCACCAGCGCCAACAGCCCGAACAGAGAGGTAAGCTGCGCAATCATGTTCTGCTGGCTGAACGCCAGGTTGACCTGCGCGGCAAAGCTCTGGAAGCTAATCACCATTAGGTTGGGATTCACCTCCGCCAGCGCCCGCCGCACATCGCTCTCCAGACCGAAAACATGGACGCGCGTCTCGATCTCTACCGTCCCCATGTAATGCGAGTTGGAAATGGAAAGCGCATAATCCGCTGCGTCCGGATTGGTCGGCGGCAGCGCCGTCCATTGCGCCGCGGGCAGAAAATACATCGGACGTATCGGCTCATTCGGACTCCAGTATTGCGCGTCCTCGACCACGCCGACGATCGCATACGTCCCGGTGACAGATGGGTCCCAATCGCCGAAATGCCTGCCGATGGGGTTCTTGCCGTGCAGGAACTTCTTTACGAAGGCCTGGTTCACAATGGCCACATTCTGGCTCGTCGCGTCGTCGCTCTCGGCGAAGTTGCGTCCTTCCAGCAGCTTCGTCCCCACGGCGTCGAAATAGCCGGGGCTGATGCGGTCCCACGAAGCTCCTGTCTCTTGTTGTCCGGGCGGCGCCGCGGGCTGGCCTTCAACGTATACCCCTTCGCCCCAGTTGTCCCCGCTCATTGGGCTGTAACCCGAATACGCCACGTTCGTAACACCGGGAATCTCTGCCAGCGTGTCGTGCAGTTGCCGGTAGAAGACGGCCAGTTGCTCCGGTTTGTATCCCGCGGCTTGGGGATCGATCTGCAAAATATAACGATGCGCCGTCTCGAATCCGAATCTCTGGTGCTGCAATTTGTTCAGGCTCAGGATCAAAAACCCCGCCGCGCATAGCAGTACTACGGAGATAGCCGCCTGCGCCACCACCAGTGCCTTCTGCGCCCACATCGTATGGTGGCCCGTCGAGCGGTTCGCCCCGCGCAGCGCATCAATGGGATCGGCCTGCGCCGCCATCCACGCCGGAGCCACGCCGAACAGCAGCCCCGTCAGCAATGACACCCCAAAGGCAAACCCCAGCACCG
>JASHUR010000274.1 GCA_030039895.1 Acidobacteriaceae bacterium
GACTTCCTTCGACCGGGCGTGAGCGCTTCGAACGCCATCCTGAGAACCGGGCTGGCCGCCAGCCTGGTCTGCAGCTCCTCAGGTATCGCGTACTCTGAAGGCTTTTTGAGCTCGACCTTCTTCCCCGACTCCTCTATCGCGATGGCTTCGTAGAGATAGTTCCTCAGGGTCGATTGCAGGCCGGTGATTCCTCTAACTGAGGTGAACTTGACCCATCGTGCTGACTGCGTATGCTCTCCGATTCTCTCCAGTATCTGCTTCGGATCCTTGAGCAGCGCGCCTTTGAAGAACGAAAGCGCGCACGACTCCTTGAGGGGGATGACAACCGCCACGTTCTTTTTCATGAACGTGAAGCAGGGCTTGCCCCACTTCCATTCCTCGGTCAAGTCGCAGTCAAGCGCGATTCTGCGCAGCTTGTCCGCTTCCTTCTGCCACTTCTTCGCATAAGGAACTTTCATCGTTTCAGCCTTGTCCGCCGCTGCCGCATACAGTCAATTCCGCCCCTTGATCTCTTCTCTGCGTCACCTGGTGAGAGGCTCGGGGGCAGGAGATTGCTATCGCAGGAGCCGGCCAGCGTATCCCGCGGCCACGATATTGCTCTGAACGGCTTTCATCGCCTCCGCGTCGGGCATCCCTCTGGTCATCACACCCTCAAAGAAATAGCCGGCGGCCCAATTGCTGTTATCGCCGCCGATCCCAAGAATGACGGCTCCTTCTTGTTTCATCGGTTGATAGCCCTTGGGGAGAGGGATGATCCCGGTGCTGGACAGCCCTCCGGCCTGGGCATTGCCCTGGTAGATGACGTAACGATGTTGACCGTCATTGGCGCCCATGTCGGTAACGAACGCGGTGCCGGCGGGCACAGCGAGATGCCCGTAGATGCCATTCTCCATATCCAGCCCTGCATCCGGCTTGCACGGGGCGCCGTGACACATGATGTTGATGGCGTCCATGTGACCGGCATTGTTATCGAGGTTGTTAGCCTCGGCGTTGCCGAAATCGAAGCAGCACTTCGGATTGAGACGGAGGGCGGAGGTGACCATGTAGACGCCCTCGGCCTGGCCGTTGATCGCTGTACCGACCGGGGTGTCGTCTCGGTAGCCCATGCCGGGAGAGATGGCGATGCCATAAACCTTGTGTCCGTGCACAGTGATCGGCAGTGCACCGGCCAACGCCGGTAAATCGTAACCATCGCGGCCAAGGCCATGCGCCGCCCCTCCGGGAGGCGCGGGCGTAAGAGCATTATGGCCCGGCGACTGGTCGTAGATCTTGGTGATGGTGCAGCTCGTCCCGGCGCAGAAGCTATCCTGCCTGGCGGCGTTGGCGTAGCCGTCGGGCAAGAGACCTATGTTGATCGAAGTCTCGTCCGACTGGCGCGTTACCTCGTAAAGCGGTCCGGTATAACTGCTGTAGAGAGCGCGGGTGGTGCTATAGGCGGCGACACACGGAGTCTTTGATGCAAAGATGTCGCATGGGCGACGCGTGGCAGCTTTCGCGGATACGATGCCTCCCTGGGCAATCGCGAGGGCGACAGGAAAAACTATCAATGTCCGGATCTTTCCGAACAAGAACATCGATTTGAGGGGCATCGGGTGTTCGTAAGCTCCTTTACATTATTAGCTGCGTCTGCGGCCTGACCGCCGCTCGATTCCATGCACACGCAGAAGCCGTGCCTTCATGATAATCGCCGCGCTTCTGGTCTCTTGCAATCATCGGCTGGATCGCAACCAAAGGCGGCAAAGGCGCGACAAACAAAGTTCGGAGCGAGGTGGCCCGGATGGGATCAACCCCCGGGGAAAAGTTGTCGCATCCGCAACAGGGCAGGAACCTGTCACAGCCTGCGGCGCTTCCGAGACTGCTCTATTTCTCCACGACCGCCTTGCTCAGATTGCGCGGACGGTCCACGTCTACGCCGTGCCTGAGAGCCATAAAGTAGGCGAAAAGCTGCAAGGGGACAACCTCCAGCAGCGGGAGCAAATATTCCGAGGCGGCTTCGACGCGGATGCAGTCGCTGGACAGGGCGCCGACCTCTGCATCGCCGGAGTTTGCGAGCGCGATCACGCGCGCACCTTGCGCCTTGAGGTCGCGCAGCAGTTGCAGAGTCTTTTCGTAGCGCATCACGGAAGCATCGAGCGCATGGTCGACGGTGGCCAGGACTACCAGCGGTACCCGCTCGCTCACGAGCGCATTGGGCCCGTGCTTGAGCTCGCCGGAGGGATAACCTTCAGCGTGGACATAGGAGGCTTCTTTCAGCTTCAGCGCGCCTTCTCTAGCAATGGCGTAGTGGATGCCGCGGCCCAGATAGAGGAACGTCGCGGCATCTCGATAATTTTGCGCCAGCCTTGCTGTCTGCTCATGCCACCCGTCCAACTGCGCCTCCAGCGCGGCAGCAATCGCATGCAGCCGCGCCACGTGCGCGGCCAGTTCCGCCACTTCGATGCGCCCCAATTGCGCTCCTTCGTAAAGAGCAAGAAGGTAGAGCGCTGCCAGTTGGCAGGTGAAGCTCTTGGTCGCCGGTACGGCTCTTTCAACTCCGGCCGCCAGTGGCATGGAGACGTCGGCCTCATGAGCCATGGTGGACGCAACGGCGTTAGTGATCGCCAGCGTTTTCTGTCCCCGCCGGCGCGCCTCTTCCAGACTGGCCAGAGTGTCGCTGGTCTCTCCGGACTGCGATAACACCAGGACGCTGGGATGACGCTGATCGCCACTGCCTCCCCGGCAACTGTATTCGCTGGC
>JASHUR010000275.1 GCA_030039895.1 Acidobacteriaceae bacterium
CTGATCCGAAATTATGCGCAGCCATCTCCGGATAATTCGACAGCGAGGTCTCATCAATATCCAGCACCAGCGCGAGCCTCTCTCCTCGCGGAGCGCTCCGCACTGCCCGCTCCAAATCTGCAATGGCAATGTCATCCTGCTGCGTCAGCGACGCTTCATAACAGCCGCATGTGCACGTGCAGTCGTGATACTTCTTCAGGTCTATCTTCAGCAGCCCCAGATTCTGCGGCTCTCTCGGCGCAGAAACCTGCCCGCGACGCTGCGACGTTGCTGGCTCGTGCTCACTTGCTGGTTTACTCTGCGCCAATGCCGCTCCGGCGCACAATTCCACAACAACTGCGGCGGTCAGGACCGCCGTCACAAACTTCATCATTTCTTTTCTATACCCTCAGCGCTGCTTCCGCTGGCGCGTCTTCGCTCACCTTCGGCAGTCCCTTCTTCACCAGCAGCAGCAACGGCAACAATGCCACCGCGCTCGCCAGCGCATCCACCAGGAATAGCCCCTGCACACCGAAGTGCTTGTATCCCTGCCCATCCGCCCACGTCATATACACCACCGCTGCGTTGATCGCCGCTGTAAACAAGGCCAGCTGTGTGCTCGCCACCGCGCTCTTGTTCCCCACCAGTTGGAACCCAAGCGCGTTGAACGCCGCGTACACCACACCTGTGAACGCGTTATAAATCAGTGCTCCCGCGATAAACGCTGCCTCCGTGTGGCCCGTCAGCGCCAGTGCCAGCGACACGGCCACGATACCCGCAGCCGCGCTCAGATATAGATATCCGCGATTCACTCTGTCCGCCGCATACCCTCCCGCCAGCGCGCCGATCGCGCTCGCCACCGCGCAGCCCGCGCCCGTCACCAGCACCACCACATGTGGGCTTGTACGGAAGTCCTGTCCCAGCCCCGAAAACAGATTGATCCCTGCCGCTGCACCCACGGGAGCCAGAAACAGCGCAAAACCCGTCAGGCACTCCCGAGTCGTGCACGCCTTCCATGTAGTCCGCCGCGCATCCGTAAACACCTGGATGAACGTAAACGACGACCGTCGTGGCTCCGGAAACGCCAGCGTAACCAGTACGCCCAGCACAATCACAGCTGCCAGTCCCACGCCCAGCCACTGCAACTTGAAATAGGACGCCAATGACATCACCGCCAGCGATCCCAGAGCCCCGCCGCCCAGGTTCGCCACATTCGTCCAACCGGACACAGACCCGCGCATGTGGTCCGGCAAAAACTCCGCCAGCCATCCATTCGCGGCGTTGCCATACATTACGATCGCCAGCTCGCCCATCAACAGCAGCGCCGTCGTCAGCGCCAGCCGCCCCGGCGAAAACACCCCCAGCGCCAGCGCCAGGCACACCGCCGCCACCGTAGCCGTTAGCCAGCAATACGCGCGCCGCGTCAGTCCCGTATCCAACACCGGACACAGCGTCCAGCCCCAGAACGTCGGCGACATCACAATCGCGCTCGTCTCTGCCACGCGGTCCAGCGGAATACCCTGCCTTGTCAGAAGAAACGGCAGCGCCGTGATCGTGAAACCGACCACCAGCCCGAACGGAAAAATCACCATCCCCGCCAGCCACGCTGGCGGAACTCGTGTTTTTACGTCAGTCCCCTCACCCAACCCATTCATTTCCGGCAGAAAACCACTCCCCTGCAACAAAAACAGCTCTCAATTCGTATCCTCTCATACGCCGCACACAACACAATCTCTCTTTCGCATCGCTCGCCTGTCCCTCATCCGCAAATCAGAAATTCCAGCCCGGCCGCTACCCGGGTTCTGCATTCCCTCTCACGCGCTCCACAATGTTCCCAGTTGCAGCCCACAACCCCTCCGCGTATATTGCGATCAAAGCGCCATCATCACTCCAAAAGGAGCACCACTATGCCCCCAGCAGAAGCAACCGCCGCGGCCATCGGCAAATCCGTACAAATCTATGGCGAAGTAAAAGGCAGCGAAGACCTGTTGGTCGACGGAACCATCGAGGGCACCATTACCCTCAGTGAAAGCCGTCTTACCATCGGCCCCAACGCCCACGTCCAGGCCAATGTCTCCGCCCGCGATGTCGTCGTTCTCGGCGCGCTCACCGGCAACGTCATCGCCAGCGGGCGAGTCGAGCTCCGCGCTGGCTCAAACCTCAAAGGAGACATCCGCGCCGGACGCCTCTCCATCGAGGAGAATGCTATCTTCTCCGGCAAGGTTGATCTTTCCGCGCCGGAGCGTGCCGCCGCCGGCCACGCAGCTACCACGCCAGCCCCTTCCGCCGCCCTGTTCAACGCAACCAATTAGCCCATGTAGCCCATGAATTTTCGATAAATTGAATGACGAATTACCCCAGATGCAAGGAATCTCAAAGTAAGCGTGCTTCGTAATCTCTTTCGCCGCGATCAGGACGAGCCCAACCGCTCCAGCCGCACCGTGCTCACCGGTCCCCGCATCCCGCGCCACTCCAGCGGATGGGAGGCCATGCTCAAGTACCTTCAGTCTGAGCCCAACCTCCGCGTCCTCGACATCGGCCCTACTTCCCCGCAGAGCATTAACTTCCTCACCGGCCTCGGCCATAGTGTTTACATGGCTGATCTGGTCCACGAGTCCCTCACCGGCACTTGGACCCGGCCGCCTGAAGAAGAAGGCGGCCCTCCCGGCTTCGACGTCCCCGGCTTCTTCGAGCAAAATCTCAACTTCGGCGGTCGCGAGTTCGACGTAGTCCTCCTCTGGACCACTCTTGACTACGTTCCCCAACCCCTCGTTCAGCCGCTTATCGAGCATCTCCAGAACAACGTCCACCCCCTCGGACGTATCCTTGCCATCTTCCACTCCAAAGCCACTGGGCCAGACACAGCCTTCTGCCGCTATCACATAACGGCTACCGCAACGGTGGAAATGCAGGAAGCCGAGCCCCACCCCATCCAGCGCGTTTATACCAACCGCACGATTGAAAAGCTATTCTCCAACTTCAGCAACTACCGCTTCTTCCTCGCCAAAGACAATCTCTACGAGGTCATCCTTACTCGCTAGCTTGCGCGGGCCCTGCTCAGATCGTCCTTCACTAACATAGATCCCGGTCCGAGACGTCCCGGAAGCTCCGGCCACAGCTCACCCTGTTCCGGGACCGCTGTTTTTGCCCAGGCGATCTGGCTCACTGTGCCTTCCTGGAACCGCCGGGCCAGTCCATACCGCCGCGTCACCGCTGCCACCATATCTCCCACTCGCTTCTGGTACGCCTTTGACACGAAGGCCTCCGTATCGTATCGCTTCGCATAGCTGGCCTCCAGTTCAGGAAAATGTTCGTGAATGAAGTTCATGAATGTCCCCTTCGAACACGGCTTCAGGAAAAGCGGCGAGGCGGAGAGAAAGCTCGCCCCTGCTTCGCTTGCCAGCCTGCACATTGCATCCAGCGCCTGCGCGTTGTCCGTAATCCCCGGCATCAGCGGCGAGCACAGTATCCCCACTCGCAGCCCGGCCTGCCGCAGCCTTCGCACTGTGCGGAAGCGCAGATCCGGCCGCGGCGCGCGGGGCTCCAGAATGCGTGCCAGCTCCACATCTGGAGTCGTAATCGTAATGTGCAGCACCAGGCTGCTCCGCTCCGCAATCCTCTGCAACAGGTCAATGTCCCGCTCAATCAGGGTCGACTTGGTCACTACCCCGATCCGCAGCCCACTGTGCTCCGCCAGCACCTCCAGAATCGATCGTGTCACTCGCGCCCGCCGCTCAATCGGCTGCCACGGGTCCGTCGCCGTCCCCAGAGCAATCTCCTCGCCCGCGCGCAATCCACGCATTTCCTGCCGCAGCAGCCATGCCGCATTTTGCTTGACGTAAATCCTGCGCTCAAAATCCGCCGGATCTTTCATCTCCATGAATTCATGCGTGTATCGCGCATAGCAGTAGCGGCATCCAAACTCACAGCCACGATAAGGATTGATGCTCTTGGCGAACCATAACCCGCGACGCGAAACCGACCGGTTCAGCAGCGATCGGACAGGAAGCGTGCGAAATTCGACCATGTATCCTTCCCCCGCCGCCTCGCCGCAAGCGGCTGCCTTCGCGATCCCCTTCAATGCGGGAATAGCCGAGTTCAGAATGGGAAACAGTGATTTAAGTTTCGTATTTTCTTCGCCCATGTCTGCAAGGTACTCTCAAAGCCGGATCACGTCAATCAGTAAGCAGTAAATTATGTAGAATCAATATGATATAGACGCGATATCAACCATCTCCAGCCTTGCTGGAAAACCATTAAAGGATGAAATCGAATGGCACACTGGAAAAATCTGTCGATCACTTGGCTGGGCCACGCCGCAGTGCACATCACGACCCCCAAAGGGACCGAAATTCTGATCGACCCATTCCTCGAGCACAACCCGAAGTTCCCAAAAAACTACAAGCTCCCTGACCGTCTCGATCTCATGCTGCTCACTCACGCGCACATGGATCACATCGCCGACGCCGTCCCCGTTGCCAAAAAGCACCACCCGCAGGTTGTCGGCATTTATGAGCTCGTCTCTTGGGTTGGCTCCAAGGGCGTAGAGAACATCGTCGGCATGAACCTAGGCGGGTCATTCCAGCGTAAGGACGTCACCGTCACCATGGTCGAAGCGCATCACAGCTCCGGCCTTCAGGACGGCGACAAAGTGCTCTACGGAGGAGAGCCGGCTGGCTTCGTCCTCACCATCGAAAACGCCCCCGTGCTCTACCACGCCGGAGACACCTCACTCTTCTCGGACATGCGGCTCATCAAGGAGCTATATGCGCCGGAGGTCGGTATGATTCCGATCGGCGACCACTACACCATGGGACCGAAAGCCGCGGCCGTGGCAGCCGGATACCTCGGCCTCAAGACCGTCATCCCGATTCACTACGGGACCTTCCCGCAGCTAACCGGGACCCCCGCAGAGTTCAAAGAGCACCTCAAAGGCAAGAGCATCGAAGTTCTGGTGCCTCAACCCGGAGAGACGCTTCGCTAAAGCATCTTCGACTCGGAAAACACCGTAGGCTTCCAAGGCAGCGGTAAACATCCTGTCGCTGCGCTCCGTCGCACCGTCAGCGGTCGTCCACCTCATCCGTATCGCGCTCCGGTTTTGGCGCCGGAATCGCATACGGTGATGCCGTCCGGGTCGGCCCCTGAGGGATGTGGCTCAGCAGATCATCGTCGCGGTGATCGCCCTGCGTGTGCCTTCGCAGTTCTTTCAGCGTCTCCACCTTGTCTCGCGCATACTCTGATGCCAGCCGCGTCAGTGCGTACGTCACAATGTCGGTGTGGTGCAGGTTCTCGAGCCCCGGCGCTCGCCTGAAGTTCAGCCACAACCTGTGTACGAGTTGTACGTCTTCGCCTTGCAGCGCAGGCGCATGAGGACCGATATGGAACGACTGCGCATCACCGTTTGGCATTACCACATAGAACGTAAACTGGCGCTTCGGCTCCGGCAGCGCCTCCCAGGCCTGCCCGATGTGATACGCCTGCTCCGATGCCGACATCTTGGACGAGAGCCCGGATACCAGCGCAGACACCTCAAGTGAGTTGGCTGTTTGTATCAGCGCCGCGAAGATCTCGCCGGCCGGCACTACCAGCAGCGAAATGTGCTTGCCGAAGCTCTCCGCAACGGACACAGCTTTGGTAAACAGCATCTGCTCATGCTCGCTGAAGAGCTGTTCGTCCAGATACTCCGGCCCGCCAGCGCCCATCATTCGGGCCGTCAGCACGACTACGTCCTGGTCGTCGGTGTTGGTCCGTGCAAGCGTCCACTTCAGCGCAAACGGATTCGACGCATCGCGCATCGTCACCAGGACCGCCCCGGGCTTGATATCAAGACTCTCGCGCCCAATGTCTTCCGGCTGCTCCAGTTGAAAGTGTTCCTTCATCTGCTGCACCGTAACCAGTTGGCGCTTCAGGTTTTTCTTTTCTGAAATGGTAAAAATAACGAAGAACGCCGCCGCGAATGCAATGCCGCTTTCGGTCGCCACGGTCTTGGTAAACAGATTCACGACCGCAGTCGTCAGCAACACCAGAAAGACAGACGTCAACCCGATCGGCAGCTCAACGCCTCTGATCTTCAGGTTGATCGGCACCTTCCAGCCGCGCTCTCCGTGATACTTCCATCGCAGCACCAGCATCGCAAGGCTGTTAAAGGTAAAGCTCCAGATCACGCCGAATGCGTACGCCTCACCCAGTGTGATCACATTTCCGCGCGTAACAATAATGGCGAACAGTTGGCAGCCGGTAACTAGATTAATGATGCGATAGCTGGTCCCGTACTTGTGATGCGGCTTCCGGAACCAGTCCGTCAGCACGCCATCCTCGGCCACCCGCATCAGCACGCCGTTCGACCCGATAATCGACGTGTTCACCGCTCCGGAAAGAATCAGGAATCCGACAATCAC